>NZ_WJYH01000004.1:0-166910 GCF_009668065.1 Acinetobacter sp. RIT698 | reverse complement strand
CTTTTAGCATCAATTTTTACTTTTAAAGATTTAACACATTCGCACCTATTTTTATTTTCACCATAAATAACTAAAGAGGATTTTTTGAAGGAATTTAATGTCAAATAAGCATCTTCACGCTCAGCACATGAAAAGAAATCCGTCAATGAAACTAAATAAGCCTTTTCATTATTTAATTTTAAAATGGTTGGTTTAATTTTCTCATATGCTCCATCACATTTATTTTCTTCGGCAACAATTTCTACTCCTGTTCCCAATGTAAATGTATTCTCTAGATTCTGAGCCCTATTACAAGCTGAAGAGCTTAGAATCACAAATAAGCCTAATGATGATTTAAGCCATTTATTCTTTACCATTATTAAACTCTCTCCATTCACCTGGCTTAGCAAAATTGGGAATACTGTCGAATGGCTTTTTATTTCCTAATTTACCGTAAGAATTTTTTAGACTACTATTCCAAGGTGTGGTCCAACTATATTGTGTTGGAGCGATTACTTGAGTACCTCTAATTTTAGAAAGCTGTTGGGCTATAGAGTTTTTACCAAATCCAGTTCTACATGCATCAAGTCGAACAGGTTCATCCTTTAAGCACCCTTCTTCAGTCAATCTTTTGTTCAGTTGACTTGCATCTAACTTATTTACAGATGTTGGGGAACCGTGAGAAATAACATAACATGTTCCTTCTATATCAGGTGCGTTTAAAGCCGCTTTATAACTAGGATCACCCTCCTTTAATAAAATTATTTTTCTCATTCCATCAAAATCTATGGAACTAATTGGATTGTTTTCTACATAAGCATAGGTATTTAAACCACCCGCCAAGCCAATCGGATCACTCTGGGTATAACGCCCTATACTGGCATCGTAATAACGGTTCCAATTATACCAAAGCGTACTCTCTGCATCATAGTATTGCCCAGGAAAACCAAGGTTAAAGTCCCCAATACTACTTTGTACCACTGCACTGTCATAACTGCTCAGTTGAGCTTTCCACACCACAGCTTGATTTGAGTCAGTAATGATTTCTGGACGACCTAAGTGATCATTATGAATATAGTAAAATTGATTGTTGCTTAGCACAGCAATCGGTTGACCACCTAACCAAATATAGCTCTTTGCTAAACTGCCGTTTTGTGAGCTAGATAAAGGGCTCTCCGCAAGTAATTGACCATCCGGTGCATAGATATAATTAACGGTTCCGCCACTGCCAGATTTACGACTCCGAAGATTAAAGACATCATAATCATAACTTACGGTAGCGCCTGTATTTACGCTTTTTAGACGATTAAAGCCATCATAAGTGTAATTAACCGTTCCAGCATAGCCTGTCTTTTGGGTTAGGTTACCCAACACATCATAACTAAAGTTTTTCGCTTCAGCGCCTGTTGTACTGGTTAAACGATTTCCCTGACCAAGTACATAGTTGGTTACGGCACTCGTATTGCCTTCGCGATTAGTCCGATTGTAATTGCTATCTTGTTGCCAGCGTTCGGTATATTGAGCTGAAGAAGCGAGGTTTAATTGCCCGAGTAGATCATAGTTATAACTGGTTGTTTTTTTATTATCTAAGCCATTATTGATCTGAGTGATCCAATTATTGGCATTATATTGATGACTAAGGTTTTGCACTCCCGCAGCAGTAATACCAATTAGACGATAATCCTGATCATAGCTGGTTTGTCGTGATAGACCATTGCCATAGGTCCAATTTTTAATTCCGCCATAGGGTTCATAAGTGACATTACTGACAACCGTCTGTGTTGAGGTTGCTGTTTTAAATTTAATCGCTTTGACTCGATTTAATCCGTCATATTCATAAATGACTTTGTTGTTTTCATTTCCATAACTTTCTTCAAGTAAATTACCCAAACCGTCATAACGCCAATAGGTTGAGTAAGTAACCCCAGCTATATTTTTAATTTGTACAGCAAGTTGACCATCTCCAATATATCCATAACCTGTAGAAGTGACTCCATCGGCTGTTGCACACAACTGCCCAACGCCATTGCTACAATTGTCATAAATCCATGTTTGAACCTGATCGCCTGTCTGCGCTCTAGTTCGGCGATTTAACGCATCATAGCTATATGTTGTGCTGATATTATTTGCACGTGTTAAACGAATTAGATTACCATCTGGATCATATTGATATTGGGTTAACCCTGTATCTGGACTATGGGTTGATAACAGTTGACCGAACCCATCATAGCTATATATCGTTGTATTGCCTTTAGCATCTTTAACACTGATCAATTGTCCAATAGCGTTATAGTTATATAGAATAGTCGAACCATCACTACGACTTTCCTTGTTCAGATTGCCATGTATATCATAAGCATATGTGGTGATTTTACCCAAAGAGTCTGTTTCTTTAATAACATTTCCATTGGTATCGTATTCATAACGCTGGTTTTGTCCATTGTTCCCTAGATCTGCCGTTATCCATCCCAATTGATTATGTTGATTACTTTTAGAATAACGAACCGAGCCGTTTTCTTTAAAGCGAACACTGAGGAGTTGTCCAAGATTTGAATATTGATATTCTTGGCTACTTAAAACTTGACCAAATCTAGAGTGAGTAATTTGAGCAATTGTGCCATTATCATTGTAATCAATAGACTCTATGATCTGCTTGTAAGTAGAGCTTGGCCCATTTGCTCCACTTCTCTGAATCTGAGTTAGTCCCAATGAATCATATTCAAACCTTTTAAAACGAGAATTCGTTCTACTATCAAGTACTTTTTTTGAAATCGTTTTAATTCGACCACGTGCATCATAACTATAATGTTCATAAGAACCATTTGGGTAAACCACTTTCCCCACTAATCCAAGTCTATCGTATTGTGAATAAGTGGTAACATGCCCTAATGCATTGGTATTTTGAGTCAAATTCCCTTCAGAATCATATTGATAAACTGTATTTTTACCATTGCTATTTATCACTACAGCACTCAGCATTCCATTCGCATACAAACTATAACCATAAGCAATTATGCTACAGGTGGTTGTTCCTGTTTTGCTACAGATCGTTTGGCTTTTAAGGCGGTTTTTAGCGGATTCATTAGTAGCATAATAACTATAGGTTTCCTCTCGAATTAAACGATTAGATCCATCAAGTATTTGAATTTGAGTGATTAAATTGGTTTGTCCAAGGTAACTATATTTTTTGATATACGCATTAGAAAGGTTACCCCATTGGACACCTACAGTTTCTTGAGTGACCCTACCAAAACTGTCCCGCTGATATTGTGTCTCAGCAGCACCATTCATCCAATCTTTCTTGGAAATCACATCTCCATTGTTATCATAAGTCATACTTACATAACTATATGGGCAATTACTCACCCCACTTCTTTCTATGTCAGAGACTTTATTTTTTTGCTTGTCGGTGTAAAAATATTTAAAAACTGCACCTAAAGGATTGGTAACAATTGTATAATTATCACCAAAAGTTAACCTATCAACTTGTGTACCATCACTACGCCCACTTTGAATCGCCTTATCGCCATTAAAATAATAGCTATTATAGCGCTTGCCATCTATTGATATCCCACTCAACGTATGAGCGTCAGCTCCATTTTCTCCGTAATGGTAACTTACACTATCGCTTCGAATCGGATAAGTAACTTTTATTAAATTATTATTTCCATCATATTCATAATTATATCTTTCACCATTAGGATCTTTAAGATTTATAATTCTATCATTCCAAAAATTAAACTCTATTTTCCTTCCATTTGTAAAAACAATATTCATAAGCTCATTGATTTTGTCCTCCAAAGATGTAGAAGATATGAATTTTATTTTCCATCCTAAACCATTTTGGTCTATTTTTTCTATAATCTGTCCATTCAATCCGTATTTTTCTAAACCACCATCAACCATTTTGATTCTATGGAATATAACAACTAGTTGCACCCCATAAAATTCCTCAAACTCCCAATCCGTTTCAAAAGATTCTATATTTTTAGATAGATTATTATTTTGATCTTTTAATAGCTCCATTTCTCCCTCTGGTGTATACCTATAGATATTTCCTTTATTATCACTAACCAATCTATAATCAAAACTATGCCGCCATTTACCATTACTTGAAAAATCCGAATTTCCAGAATTATTAGAATTATAATAACGAATAAATTCAAATGATTGCTCCCCTTTTACATTAAAATCAACTTCTCTTTGTGTTTTTTGACCATTGCTTATAGTAATAGGATTAGCTGTTTTATTACAAGAATTAATATTATTTCCAGTCACTGGTATATTCCCAATTACAGGAAGCATATCTTGTGGTAATACCCATGGTATAGTAGTGCCGGTTCTATCATATCCAGCATCATATTCCCTAAATGGATTTAAACAAGTTTCACATATAGGTCTATAATTAAATTTATTAGAATTAGCATTTACAACAATAGTTGGCAATTGATTTAATGATGAATGATCAGCTTTAGATTCTGTATATAAAAATGATGCTAGAATGAAAAATATAATTCTAAATATTTTACTCATTATTCAGCCTCTATATTAGGTCTATTTAAAAAATTCAAAGTAGTTTTGAATTGATTTATATTTTTATCCTTTTCGCTCTTAACTTTGTGTTGAATTAGGTACATCACCAAAACCAGAGCTACCATTTCCACTAGAATCTGGAAATAAACTTCTTCCAAAACTATTTTCCCACTGTGACTTTATTCGTGCCCATCCATTACAATCAGATCCGCCAACACTCTTACATGCTACATATTCCGTTTGGCATTTATCCAAAGAGGAAGCAAATGTTTTGATTGGAAAAAATTGTAGTTCTACTATTCTCAGCAAATATAGAACTATAAGATAAAGTAACACATGCATTCTACAAATGATAATCATTCTCAATTGATTTTTTAAATAAAATTTATTATCTATTAAGATTTTCTAAATAAATTGAAAAATATAGTATTCCATTTAAGCCCATGATCATCAGCATAAAAGAGATCATTTAGAAAAATGCAAAAATCCACTGCCATATAAAGCAATGGATTTTCAATACAATTTATTATCACGTCTTTATTTACACATCAGTTCTCGTTTTTACCTCGCTAATCACTTTTAAATTTTTATTGGGTAAAAAGACAATTTCTCAATAAATATCTCCAAGTCAATCACAAAATCACGCTACAATTTCTAAAGAAAGAAAAAAACTTAAGGCAAGTGAATGTCACTGTTACTCCAAATCACCATCTTCCTTGGTGCAGCATTAATCCTGGTTCCTCTAGGGAAAAAACTTGGTATCGCCACCGTACTGGGTTACTTATTTACAGGAATACTTCTGGGTCCAAGCGCATTTAACATCGCCAATGATCCAGAGGAAATCATGCACCTTGCAGAATTTGGGGTGATTTTACTGATGTTCCTGATTGGTTTAGAACTTCGACCACAGCGTTTATGGGAAATGCGCCAATCCATTTTTGTGATGGGAAGTTTACAGGTGGGGGTTACTGGGTTGGTATTGATGGGAACCATCTATTTAATCTTTCAACAATCACCCCCTGCAAGTTTTGTGATTGGTTTTGCCTTAGCACTTTCTTCAACCGCCTTTGTTTTACAGCTTTTGGAAGAAAAACAACAACTCAATACCACCCATGGTCAGCAATCCTTTTCGATTTTACTGTTTCAGGATATTGCTGCGATTCCATTACTTGCCATCATCCCACTCTTAGCAGGCAGTGAATCGAGTCATCATGGCGTTGCTTACTTTGCTGCAATTATCGCCACGTTCACGGGTTTATTTCTGTTTAGCCGTTATGTGATGCGACCATTTTTCCGCTTTGTGGCAAAAAGTGGTGCAACAGAACTGATCACAGCTGTTGGCCTATTTATTGTGCTGGGTGTGGTGTTGTTGATGGATACACTTGGGATCAGCACAACCTTAGGCGCTTTTTTAACAGGCGTGCTTCTAGCTGACTCTGAATTCCGTCATGAGCTTGAAGCCAGTATTGCGCCCTTTAAAGGTTTATTGCTCGGTTTATTCTTTATGACGGTGGGAATGACCACGCAAATCTCGTTAATTGCAGATATGCCATTACTGATTATTGGTGGCGCAGTCAGTTTAATTCTAATCAAAATGATCGTGATGGCAGCCATTGCACGTTATAAAAAAATGAGTTGGACCAACAGTTTAATGGTCGCAACCTGTTTAGCCCAAGGGGGTGAATTTGCCTTTGTGGTATTAAACGTGGCAAAAAGCGAAAAAGTACTGGCTGAAGCAATCATGGAGCCCATCACCTTAATTGTGACCTTATCCATGGTACTGACCCCAATCTTCTTCTGGTTGGTAAGTACACAAGTATTGCCATTAATCAATAAAGACAGTGCACCGAAATACGATGAAATTCCCAACGAACACCCTGCTCTTATTGTTGCTGGTTTTGGTCGTGTAGGGCAAATTGTTGCTCGTTTGGCGCGTATCCGTCATTTTACCTTTACCGCCATTGATAATAATTTACAAAAAATTGATTTTGTTCGACGCTATGGTGGTACTTTGTATTATGGCGATGTGACTCAACCCGATTTACTCCGTGCAGCCGGAATTGAGCAGGCCAAGGTTTTTGTATTGGCAATTGATAATGTTGAAGATTCAATGAATGTTGCGCGACATATTTTGCTCAATTATCCAAACCTTACCTTATTGGTTCGAGCACGAGATCGTTATCACATGCACCTCCTGCGTGATGTCGGAGTTAAACATATTTGGCGTGAAACCTATTTAACGTCCTTGGGTATGGGTTATCGAGCATTGTGTGAACTGGGCATGAGTAAACAAGAGGCTTATGATAGTGTTGAGCTATTTAGAAACTACGATGAAGAACTGTTAACACGTCAACAGCGTATTTATACTGATGAGCAAAAGCTTTTTGAAAGTTATCGGGACTTTATTTCGGAGCTTGAGCACCTGTTTGAAAGCGATGCGCAAGTTGAAAACCACAATCCTGAGCAATATAAAGATGTTCCAGATTTGGATGAATCAGGCTTAGAAAGGCCCACAGCAAAAGCTCAAACCACACATGCCAAGCATGATCGTATTAATATTATGCGTGATGACGAAAATTAACTTTAAGATGCACCGTTTTTCAGGTGAAATAAACTTGTGATTTATAATATCGCCACCATCTAAACAGGGATTTGGAGAATTTTATGTCTGATTTACGTCAACGTTTTTATATTGAAGATAGCCCTGTACGTGGTGAAATTGTACATTTAGATACAGCACTACAAACGATTCTATCGCAGCGTAATTATGCACCTGCTGTGCGCATTTTATTGGGTGAAATGTTGAGTGCTACAGCATTACTTGCAAGCACATTAAAAATTAAAGGACGTATTAGCTTACAAATTCAAGCACAAGGTACATTTAAATGGGCGATGGCTGAATGCAACCATTTAGGTGATGTACGTGCACTTGCAGACTATGAAGAAGATCCGCATTTTATGTTGAGTGAAGACAGCAGTACTGTGCTCAGCACGTTGCAACAACCTGTGTTATTTATCAATATTGAACCTGAATTTGGTGAGCGTTATCAAGGAATTGTGCCACTTGATCAACCAACGCTTGCGGCTTGTTTAATGCAGTATTATGACCTTTCTGCACAAATTCCAACACGTATTGTCTTGGCAAGCACCCATCACAATGCAGGCGGTTTACTGATTCAGTTATTACCTCGTAATAATGAAGAAGAACAACAACGTGTAGATGAAGATTTATGGCCACGTTTGATTATGTTGACGCAGACCTTAAAGCCTGAAGAATTGACGGATTTAACTGCACAAGAAATTCTTTACCGTTTATACAATGAAGAAGAAGTTCGTCTGCCAGACGTTGAACAGCTTCAATTCAATTGCACCTGTTCACGCGATAAATGCAAAAATGCATTGATCCAGATTGGTCTAGATGCGGTCAAAGAAACCCTAGAAATTCAAAATCCAATTGAAATGGATTGCCAATTTTGCAATAAAAAATATCAGTTCACTGCAAAAGAAGCTTTGAATCTGTTTGGTGAGCATTTGAGTTAATCTATTAAGATCTGAATGGTTTAAATTTGCAGAAATTTAACTATCGATTTTTACCAAGAAAAGAGCAAATTCAGTTTGCTCTTTTTTTTCAATTAAAATTCAAAGCATAATCAGCAAGTGTTATAAATTAAAAGGTTAAATAGCTATTTGGAATCGTCATTTACTTATCCAAAGCACCAACCTGAACACACAAAGCCCATAGAACATGAAACACCACCTTTATCAGCAATAAGCGGGCTTTTGTGCTAGATAAGTTTTGAAACAATAACCACACTAAGTTGCTCTTCCATCTGTAGCCAAAAAGGCATAAAACTAGAATAAAGTTAAACAAAATAATGACCTTAAGTATGGCAAAAAATTATTATGAAGATTTGGGTGTTTCTAGAAATGCAACACCAGACGAAATTAAGAAAGCTTATCGAAAACTCGCACGTAAATATCATCCCGACGTGAGTAAAGAAACCGATGCTGAAGCAAAAATGCAGACTATCAATGTCGCCTACGACACCTTAAGTAATGAAGAAAAGAAAAAGCAATACGATTTTGAACTCGACAATCCTTATGCCAATACAGGTGGGTTTGGAGGGCAATCTACAGGTCAAAGTGGTTTTGATGGTAGCCAATTCCATCGTTCGTACAGTAACAGTGGTGGACAAGATTTTAGTGGTTTTGAAGATCTATTTGGACGTTTCGGTGGCGGTTTTGGCGGTGGACATCAACAAGATTTTGGGCAACGCGGCTCTCAGCAACAGCGCAGCTATAAGGGTGAAGATCAACATGCCAGTATTGAAATTCCTGTAAGCATTGGTTATGAAGGCGCGACTCAGAGTATCACCTTACAGATCCCAACCTATAATGCCTATGGTGAACCCGAGGTACAACGGAAAACCCTCCAAGTTAAAATCCCGAAAGGCATGAAAGAAGGCCAGCAAATCCGTCTTGCAAAACAAGGGCAAGCTGGAATTAACGGTGGTGAAAATGGCGATCTTTATATTGAGATCCAATACCAAGACACTGACCGTATCCGTGTTGAAGGTGCTGATGTCTATTACACAGTTGATGTTACACCTTGGGAAGCAGCACTTGGTCAAAGTATTGAAATTGATACCCCAGCTGGTAAAGTAAAAGTTACTGTGCCACAAAATGCCAAACCCAATCAGCAACTCCGTTTAAAAGACAAAGGGATACCGCATAAAACTCCAGGTCATCTTTATTTGGTGATCAATATTGTTTATCCCAAAGCAACCACCGAAACACAGCAAAAAGCCTATCAACAATTTGCTGATGCTTTTACTGACTTTAATCCCCGTTCATAATTTTATAGATACCAACATAGCCTTGCTAAAGGAGAGCAATCATGACAACTATTCAATATCGTGAAATTCTCTATGACGGTTTCCATGATGCAGAAATCGTGGATGAAAACCTAAATCTAGATCTCAAGCACTTTGCTGAGGCATGCGGTCAAAGTCCGGATTGGATTTTGCAATTGCTTGAATATGAAATTTTACCTGCACGTCCTGAAGACCGTATTCATCAATTTTTTGGAGAAGACATCTCACGCGCACGTCGTGCTTATCGTTTACAACGTGACTTTGAAGCCAGTTTATCTGCCGTTGCAATGATGATGGATTTACTTGATGAAGTTCAACAATTGCGTAAACAAGTCAAACATCTTCACCTTCATACTCATTAATTCATTTCAAAATGTTAATGCCTAGTGACAGGTTAATATTTAACCTGTCATGATGGAGAACTTGTCTCTCCGTTTTTGTTTTTTCGTTTAGAATTTTCTGACAAAGAGGTTAATGAGCTCTGATGAATTCGAAAGTAATGAATAAAAAGTTGAAACACATGTTCCCAGAACACCGCGATCTCATGTGTAGTTTAAAACAAGAAGATCCGCATTTTGCTAAACTTTTGATTGACCACGATGAACTTGATCGTGAAATCAGTCACCTTGAGCTTGATCCACTCAATCATATTCATGAAAATATTGAGCAGCTCAAGCGGAAAAAATTAAGATTAAAAGATCAACTCTACTTAATTTTACAAAAGACAGCTCAGATAAATCCTCAACTAGAATAATGCTTAATTATTTCAGTTTTGTGATTTTTTCGACTTCTTTCATGGTTTGTTTGATCGGTTCATAATCTAAAAACCAGAGTAAATTGACGTGCTGATTTTTATGTTGTTGTGCCAACATATCAATCACACTTCTTTCACCACGTCCAACCAAATGACGGCGGTAAAAATAGATTAACAGCCCAATCGTACAGCCCAACATCACACCCAGCATCACCCAGAAACCTATCGGACTACGTAGACCTGGAATGAATTCAAAATTCATTCCATATACCCCTGTTAATAAGGTTAATGGCGCAAACACCGCAGTAATAATCGCAAGAATTCGCATATTCTCATTGGTTTGATTGGCGATGGCAGAAAAGTGTAAATCTATTGCAGTTTGAATTGCGGTACTTAAGCGTACCGTATATTTTTGAATACGCTCAACATGGCTAACCAGATCATCCACGCGAACCAACATAATATCTTGCTTTTCAGTGCGCTTTTTACCTTTTAAATGTGCATAGTTTTCAACAATTTCATCTCGAAGTTCCTGTAGGGAATCTATTTGTTCTTCGCACAAATTTTCAATTTGTTGAAAAACCAGATTCTCTTGAAACAGTTGATGCCACTTGGTAAAACGGCGATTGCCTTGCAATAGTTCTTGTTGCCAAAATTCAACCCGACGAGACAGAGGATTACGTAAATCCAAATAGCCATCAATCATACTATTCAGCAAGCGCAGTGCTAAATCTAAAGGCGTAGTCGGTAATTTACGTGGTTTATTTTGTTCTTCTAAACTCTTATTCATGATATTGAAAATACGGGCAAGATAACTTTCAAAGGCATGGTTGCCCTTTTCATGAATGGTGATTAAAGCTTGTGAGGTAATAATAAAACTGACTGGTGAGGACGCCAAACCAAAAACACGATCATGCTGTTCAAGGGCATCTTCGCCACTATCGATTTGATCATCTGGGGTAATTAATTTACGAAAAATCAATAAATCATAATCTTCCATTGCATCAAATGCGCATGGATGTTCGATATTTAAAATATCTCGAATATGGTATTCATTGAGATGAATTTCGGTCGCATTATAGATTTCTTTTTGCCATAGCTCAGCACGATTGACCACATCTTCACGGGTACAATCCACCCAGACAAATTGTTGCTCTGCATTAAAAACAGGTTCTTTTTGTATACAGGTATAAGGTTCATCTGTGTGTTGAAAAAAATAAAAGCTTTGCATATTCACGATATTTTTGGTCTTTATTGTTATGCATCATGCCATAAAAAAAGCCCTGAGCAAGCCAAAGTTGTAACTTTGGCGAAGCACAAGGCAGTCTTTTCTGTATTAAATTTTAATCAAACCCTAAAGGATTTAAACCTTGCAAATATTATGCTTGGTCTACATCTTTCATGGTTAATTTAATACGACCACGGTTGTCTACGTCAGCAACTTGAACTTTAACGTCTTGACCTTCAGCCAAGATATCAGTCACGTTTGCAACGCGTTCGTTTGAAATTTGCGAGATGTGAAGTAAACCATCTGTACCTGGCATGATATTTACAAACGCACCAAATTCAACAATACGAATCACGCGACCAGCATAGATTTTACCTGGTTCAACTTCAGCAGTAAGCGCTTGGATTTTTGCAATCGCAGCTTGAGCAGCCGCTTTCGTTTCACCAAATACACGTACAGTACCGTTATCTTCGATATCAATCGCTGCTTTTGTTTCTTCTGTGATTTGACGGATTGTCGCACCACCTTTACCAATCACATCACGGATCTTATCAGGATTGATATTGATCACTTGGAATGTTGGCGCATGCATAGAAATTTCAGGACGTGCACGTGAAATCACTTGGTTCATTGCATTAAGAATATGCATACGACCTGCATACGCTTGATTCAACGCAACTTCCATAATTTCTTCTGTGATACCTTCGATTTTGATATCCATTTGAAGCGCAGTAATACCGTTTGCAGAACCAGCAACTTTAAAGTCCATATCACCTAAGTGATCTTCATCACCTAAGATGTCAGAAAGAACAGCAAAACGCTCGCCTTCTTTTACTAGACCCATTGCGATACCCGCAACTGGCGCTTTAAGAGGAACACCTGCATCCATAAGTGATAATGAAGCACCACATACAGAAGCCATTGAAGATGAACCATTTGATTCAGTAATGTCAGATACAATACGAATCACATACGGGAAGCGATCAGCTGGTGGAAGAACAGCCTGTACACCACGACGTGCTAAACGACCATGACCAATTTCACGACGCTTAGGACCAGATTCACGACCTGTTTCACCTACAGAATATGCAGGGAAGTTGTAATGCAACATGAAGTTGTCAGTTTTTGTACCAGACAAGGTATCAACCATCAACGCATCACGAGTATTACCCAAAGTCGTTGTAACCAACGCCTGAGTCTCACCACGTGTAAATAATGATGAACCATGAGCACGATCTAACACACCCACTTGTACGTCTAATCCACGAACAGTTTTAGTATCACGACCATCGATACGTGGTTTTCCTGAAAGGATGTTATCACGTACAGTACGGTATTTAAGATCTTCAAATAATTCGTTTAAGTCATCTGCAATACCAGCTTCGTCATTTTCAGGAACGAATTGAGCAGTTGCTTCAGCTTGAAGTGCATCTAAAGCAGCATAACGGTCATGCTTAACAGCAATGGTATACGCTTCAGAGATTTTAGCTTCAAATGCATCTTTTAATTTTGCACGAAGATCTTCGTTTTTAACTGGAGCAGTCCAAGTTGATTCTGTTGCACCAGCGGCAGCAGCAAACTCTTTAATCGCTTGGATCGCAATTTGCATTTCGTCATGACCGAAAAGCACAGCGCCTAACATTTGGTCTTCTGAAAGTTCTTTTGCTTCAGACTCAACCATCAATACTGCAGATTCTGTACCTGCAACTACAAGGTCAAGGTCAGATTGAGCAAGTTGTTCTAAATTTGGGTTAAGTACATATTCGCCATTGATCAAACCAACACGTGCACCACCGATTGGACCACGGAAAGGTGTACCAGCGATTGCAAGTGCAGCAGATGTACCTAACATTGCAGCAATATCAGCGTCCATAGTTTTGTCTGAAGACACAACTGTTGCAGTAACTTGGATCTCGTTGTAATAGCCTTCTGGGAACAACGGACGAATTGGACGGTCAATTAAACGAGAAATTAAAGTTTCTGCTTCTGAAGCACGGCCTTCACGCTTACCATAACCACCTGGGATACGACCCGCAGCATATTGTTTTTCTTGATAGTTAACTGTAAGTGGGAAGAAGTCTTGACCCGCTTTAGCAGTAGGTTGTGCAACAACAGCAACCAGTACTGTTACGCCACCCATTGTAATTAGAACCGTGTTTGCTTGACGAGCAACACGACCTGTTTCTAGTACAACTTGATGTTGACCATATTGAAATTCTTTACGAATAACATTAAACATTGACATGTATTTTTGTTTCCTAATTTTATTCTAGTGGAGACCCCTAAGGTTTGGCATTCACATCAACCGCATAAATGACAAAGCTTAGAAGCCGACCTCACTAGACAATAAATCTTTAGTTAGACTAATTTTAAACACGAAGAAGGAGCGAATATTCGCCCCTTCCCTTTTATCCAGTAAATACTGGATAGACTTTAGTTTTCATCAGTACAGCATTCAGCATGCAATAATCCGAAAATAAAAGTTTAAATCGAATTAACGACGTAAACCTAAAGCAGCAATCAAATCGCTGTAACGAGTAGCATCTTTACCTTTAAGATAGTCAAGAAGCTTACGACGTTGGTTAACCATACGGATCAAACCACGACGGCTATGATGGTCGTGTTTGTGTTCTTTAAAGTGACCTTGCAAATCATTGATTTGAGCAGTCAATAAAGCAACTTGTACTTCAGGTGAACCAGTGTCATTTTCAGCACGAGCGAATTTTGCAACGATCTCTGCGCGATCTGCGTTTGTTAAAGCCATTCGATTTCTCCGAGATGCTTAATTTAAATATTTGATACAAATCAAATTGATTCTTCAAAATCAATTTAACTGCCGTGCATCACTACAGCAGTCGCCTATTTTAAAGGAAGTGGGGTGAGATTGCAAAAATATCGTACAACCATACGCCATAAGGCTTAATTACAAAACTATTGCATTTTTTTTACAAATCGCATGGCAATTGGGACACTGACATCATGCTCAACTCAGTTCACACTGCCGTGGAATAAAAATAATCATGGAAAAAGATTGTGAAATTGTTTTCAACCAATACCTGCTATGTACCCAAGGACTTAAGCAGTATCACGCAGCGCACAAATGAAGTTTCTCCAGAACTGGGAGGGATGACCCAACAACAAATTGAAAAGATTTGGCAAAGTATTGAAAACCTGTATCAAACAGGCAACCATCCCCTGATCACCATGTGCTTAAGACGCAAAGGCGAGATTATTCTCAATCGTAGTCTGGGTTATGCGTCAGGTAATTCTGCCGATGGTCTGGCTTCAGATGCAGTGCTTGCCAATCCAGACACCCCGATTTGCCTATTTTCAGCATCAAAAATAATTACAGCAATGTTGATTCACATGTTAGATGAAACAGGTGCAATCAATCTATTAGATCCGATCAGTTATTACATTCCTGAATATGCACAAAATGGCAAGCGCCGTGCCACAATTTTCCATTTATTGTCCCACCGTGGTGGAATTCCACGGATAGAAATGGAAGTTACCCCAGAACTGCTTTTTGACAAAGATCAAATTTTACAACACCTTTACGCTGCACAACCCATTTCACCTGCTGGTACGCATTTGGCTTATCACGCTGTTACTGCAGGCTATATTTTAGGTGAATTGATTGAGCGGGTAACAGGACAAGATATTCGTCAGTTTTTACATGAACATATTGAAAAACCGATGGATATGCAGTTTTTTAACTATGGCTTAAAACCAGAATATAGAGATCAAGTTGCTTTAAATTACCCGACTGGTGTACACCCTAAACTCGGTACAGACTTATATTTAAATCATGTGCTCGGTGGTGGCTTACAACTTGCTGTCGATGTGACCAATGATCCACGTTTTATGGATACGGTATGCCCTGCGGGCAATATTTACACCAGTGCTGAACAAGCCAATCGCTTCTTTGAGATGTTATTGAATGGCGGTCAATATAATGGCAAGCAAATCATGAGTCCTGAAACGGTATTTCGTGCAACTTTGCCTACCTCAACCACCAACATCGACCGAACCTTGCTTGCACCAATGCGCTATGCCTTAGGGCCTATGCTCGGCAGTAACCCAGTGGGTATATTTGGGCCAATGACGGGCCAAGCTTTTGGGCATTTAGGCTTTTCCAACATTCTCTGCTGGGCTGATCCAGAGCGTGATATTAGCGTCAGTATTTTAAATACAGGCAAAGCTGTAGTTGGAACACATATTCCTGCTCTGGCGCAAACGCTTTATCAAATTTCTAGCCAGTGCCCTAAAATCCCTAAAACCCAACGTCGAGCATTATTTGGCACAGATCGAACAGAAACCGAATTGGTTTAAATTGTCAGTTTAAACAGCGATTTTGGTTTAAACGCAACAGATAAAATATGAAAAAGCCCTAAGATTACTCTTAGGGCTTTTCCTTTGCGCTGTAGTTTCTTGTTTAGTTATTGTGCTTATCTTATTTATAGTATTTGCTTGTACCCTAAGCAGTTTTTGTTTTTGTACATGACACTTATTTCACAACCATGTGACTAATTATGTCCTTATGTGACTTACTATGCCTGTGACAGACATTGAACAGAAGTCGCATTTACCGCAAGATTATGTGAGAAATAACGTACATAGAGGCAATGGCTGTAGCGTTTTAAAAAACCTACTAAATTTAAATAATTTGATTCTCTTTGAAGTAAAAAATTCAGAATTTAATTTCAATAAAAAAGCCCTGTAGTCTCTCCCAAAACTACAAGGCTTAGCGGCTGTAAGTTTCCTCTTATCACTTACTTTCATGTAAGTTCGCAGTCTCACGACTTTAAATTGTTATTATTTTGCGATTTTACTCAACGATCCTTGCTGAGTTCTTTATGGCTTCATCATCTCAAAAAGTAACAAGAAGCTCTATGCGCAAATCTCTCGAATTCATGTAAGCAATTTCGTACATAGAGATAAATTATCAATAAAAACTACAAAATAACTATACCGTGTTAATCATGCTAACCAATCCACTCATTCTGGTTGTGGTAGTGTCTAAAGCGTGGATAAATGCTTGTCGATCAACCAGTAAACTCACCACTGATTTGGCCCGTGTGATGGCGGTATAAATCAACTCTTGGCTCAACAAGCGTGTTGCTGCAACATCCAAAACCACGGCGGTATGGGTAAATTCTGAGCCCTGAGATTTATGAATGGTTAAAACAAAAGCGGTTTGCATCGATTTAGGCAAACGCGTTGCAGCAATCCATTTGTCTAAACTGGGGAAATAGACTTCAAATTGATCAGCATGCTGGCGATGTTTTAGACAAATTCCGATATCTCCATTGGAAAGACCAAGTTGATAATCGTTATAGCTCATCATCACAGGACGCCCAACATACCAATCACCATAACGAGCCAATGTTGGAAGATATTCAAATAATGCTTTTTCCATTTCATGGTTTAAGCTATTCAATCCCAATGCGCCATGCCGAACTGCCGTTAAAATACGATAGAGGTCAAATGCTTGTGTCACTGCTTCAATCTGATGATAAGACTCTTCGGCCGTCAGATAGCTGTTTAAACTTTGAAAATAGGCTTGAAAACCTAAACTGAGTTTTTGGTAATACTGCGTTAGATCTGCTGGCAAAATCTTTTCAGGCAGATATTCAAGCTGAATCACATCTTGCATATTTGCTTTGAGTTCAACTGGTTTAAGCGCACTCGCCTCAACAATTTCTTGCTCAAAATTCGCCAATAATTCTGTACGGTCTATACTTTGATTTTTCTGTGATTGAATAAACTGTGCCATTTTTCCAATTAAGGCACCATCTTTAAAGCGTTGACTGTTCTGTAGATTGACCCGATTGTGCTGTAATGATTGTACATTCTGTAAATCTGCCAACACCGAACCGACATCCACTGAAGCCAACTGATTGGCATCACCCAAAAGAATTAAACGGCAATGTTCAGGAATGGCTTCAAATAACATCGTGGCTAAATTTAAATCTAGCATCGATGCTTCATCAACCACGACCACATCATAAGGCAATGGCTGTCGCAGATTAAAACGAGGAATATGCTGATTTCCCAAGCCCAATAACCGATGTAAGGTCATGGGGTTAAATTGATGTTGGTTCAGTCCAAAACTGTGTAGTTTTGGATCACTCAATGATTTTTGTAGTGCTTCCCCCATTCTTTGTGCGGCTTTGCCTGTGGGCGCAGCCATTGCAATACGAATATCAGGAAGGGTTTGCTGCAATACTGCAATGATTCTGGCCAAAGTATAGGTTTTACCTGTACCTGGTCCGCCAGTAATAATATTAAAAGCATTGCCTGCCACCATAGTTAAGGCAGCTTTTTGATGTGGATCGGTGAGAAGCTGATCAAATGCAACAACATCAACATGTTGAATATTCTGCTGTTTTAACCGTGTCACTTGTATCGCCAAACGGCGCTCAAGTTGCCAATAACGATATAGATAAATCAATCCATGCTGTTGCACAAATGGTGCAACCACTGTTTCAGCTAAACCATGTTCTACAATAGTAGGCTCTACAATCAATGGCTTTAATAAAGCAGTGTTTTGCGCCTCAGCGGAGATACAGCTATCCCCTTGTGTGGTTGCCAATAAAATTTCTTGTACTAATTCAAGTGTCTGTTCATCTAATCCTGAAGCTGTGGAATACTGCGCTAAAATGTATTTACTCCATGTCTCAATCCATTGCGGGACTTGGCTTTCTAAATCCTGTTTATTTTCCACACGGTTATCCTCAGAGTTATCTACAAGGTTTTCAACAGAGTTATCCACAGAATAACTTATTGTTTGCAAAGATGTTCAAGCAACTATTCACACGATTCAACTGGATTTATCCTCAGTAAAATAGCCCAATATGGCATCAAGTCTTAAAATAAATTCCGTCGTGGGTCGCCAAAAGTAGTAACCTTGTCCACTTTGACCATTCATACCACGTAAATACAAATAGGTTGCGCCTCCCAGATCACGATCAATTTGATAATCTTCGAGCTGGGTTTTCAAATAACGATGCAATGCCACCAAATACAAAGAAGCCTGTAGCCAATAACTGGCATGTGACATGCTGTCCTGAACAGCGTCAAAGGAATAACTTTGCTGATCTACACCCAAAAAATTACTTTTATAATCGGCGATATGATATTGCTGACCATCAAAAAACACCAAATCAATTGACCCATTTAAATAACGTGCTGAATTGGCATCTTTAAACTCAGGCATTGCAATGGCATGCTCATCAAACAATTGATGTATACGTTTAATTGCCAAAACTCGATCTGAAAGGGCCAGATAAAATGGAAACTCAGCTAAATGCTCATGTGGTTCAAGTTGCCCCATTTTAAAATGACTGAGAATCGGAGTAGATAAAACATCCTGTAGCCACTCAGCCATCCAGTCAATCAGCGTCTCTTCCACAGCATGTTCTGCTTGAGAAACACCCTCACTCGAATTGTCGCTGAGAAATGCTTGCTGATATTTTTCCAGTAACTCCGTCCATAAACTTGAATAATCATTTTTAAAGCGACGACGTATTTCCAAACGCCAATAATGCGTATCTTTAAAATCAATATGCTCAAAAATTTCATGCAGGAAATTTCCTGCAATTGTACCCATTGGGAAATTGGCTTTGATCCATGCAAGCGGTTGAGTGGGAACTACATCTGTAATGATTTCAACAATGGGTTGTTGAATTTCGTCTTCTGCTCGATCCTGTTTTTGTTCAGAAACGGCCAAAGCATCCTGAATTTGTTGGCGAGTTAAATGCTGAGCCAAAGCACTAAAACTGGTTTTACCTCGAGGATAAAAACGTTGGGTAGGAAAGGCTTGTGCAAGTAAAGGCAATTGGACTTCGCTCTTGGGTTTTTCTAAACGCGGTGGGCGCTCGGTCAATAAAGCTTGCATGGCAGTTCCAGTATGCTGAAACGTATTTGCGCCCTGACCACGCCAAAATGCCAGCCCTGTTGTAGATTTTTCCTTTACATCACTCAGCATCGCGTACACCCGATAACTGGCGCGGGTCAATGCCACATACCACAACCGGTGATGTTCTGCTAAAGCGCGCTCATTGTGCTGCTCAATGTCTTTTTTATCGAGTAGATTGGCATCATTGATTGCCACCACACGCTGTTGTTCATTCTGTCCTGTTCGTACATTCAGCTGTTCAACGGTCGAGAAATTCAGCGTTTTATTGATCTCTTTAAAGTCTTTATCGGCTCCCAATAAAAACACAAACTTAAACTCAAGCCCTTTGGATTGGTGAATGGTCATTAACTGAACCCCTGCCTCATTGGACAGTTTCCGTTCCATCTCCCACTCTCTCTCCATCGGTGAAGTCAGTTGTTTTAAATACCAATGATAAAGATTTTGTGCACCTTGATAATCTTCACTGTGCTGACTCAATAACTCTGTTAAATGACGTAAATTCACCACCACACGTTCATTGTCACGACTGTGTTTTTCCACCAATTTTGTCCAGACAGAAAATTGGTTAAGCAGATATTGCCAAGCTGTTAAAAACCCTTGATTGAGCCACAGCTCACGAATCTGATCGAACAGTTCAATATAAACACTCAAACCATCAGCATGCTGTTCCAAGGCAATCAATGCTTTTAAATCAAAGCCGATCAGGCGGCTTAACAAAGCCCGTTTTACTTTGGCTTCATGATAAGGATGCAAAATTGCAGCAAGCACAGCCCCAACATCACCTGCTATCTGACTTTCAAAGACACTTTTTTTCAAGGGGCGACTGGTTCGAATCCCTAAAAATTCCAGCGCGGATTGTGCTTTATCTAAGCCATCATGGTTTTTAGAGAGGATGGCGATATCATTTTCATCTACTGCACGATGCACTGATTTTTCAATAAAATATAAACTACCTTGAATACCCTGATTGAGTAGCTCGCGAATTTTCCATGCCACTTGTTCAGCTTCTTGATTTTTATCTTCAAGCTTGATCCACCTTAAAGGCTGTGGATTGACATGGCCTTGATCCAGTAAATCGGGATGCGGACGAGGACCTGCTTGTACTGGGGTATACCAGACCTGTTCACCAAAATCCATTTGGCGTTGAAATAAGGCATCAACCACTTCAACCAAAGGCTTGACTGAGCGATGATTAAAAATCAGATTATATTCATGCCCTGCTTTACCAAACACATCCTGATGCGCTTTTAAAAAGGTCAACATGTCCCCACCACGGAAACCATAAATCGCCTGTTTACGGTCTCCGACCATGATCATACAACCCTGTTTGACACGATTGGGATGCCGCCAAATTTGTGCCAACATATCATCTTGATCTTGGTTGGTGTCCTGAAATTCATCGACCAGAATCAGTGGATAACGCGCATGAACAAAGGTCGCAAAACGCTGACCTTGTTCACCTTGCAAAGCCTCTGCAAGGGTACGAATTTGTTGTGCAAAGGTGGTTTCACCCTTTTGCTGTAACACTTGAGGTAAACGTGTTTTAACTTCTTTTGCCAAATAGTATTTTAAGAATGTATTGGTTCCAAGCAGTTGATTTTCATATATCTCAATCTGCGCATAAATACTGAGTAATTGTTGAATAAGCGTGTGTTGATAAAAATCGGATTGCACATTTTCAGGTGCGGCTTTTTTAAAAATTTGCTGCTCCCGAATCACTTTAATCAGGGTTGCAAAGTCGGACTTTTCAGCACTCAGCTTTGAACTTAAATAATGCTTATAGTCATGCTGTTGTAGGGTTTGAATAATTCGCGGCAAGCTCTTGGCAAAAATACGATTCAATCGATCATTTCTAAATTTTGTCCCATTCGCAAATTTATAAAACTCACCATCCAATAAATAATAACTTTGCAAAGTCAGCAATTGATCCAGTTGAATCTTGGCAAGCTGTTCAATCGCCTGTTGAAATAGCTGAACATCTGCATTGGAAAATTTAGGCTCAATAAAATTTGCCGAGGCAAAATTTAAGCTTTGTTCCACCGTTGCAACATAATAATCGACACCATGTAACTCGCCCGCAAACATCAAGCTGTCTACAATATCTTGAGGCTGTTTTTGAATCCATGCGCGAAGTACATCATGAATCAATTGCTGGCTATAACTTTTCGCATCATCAGTAATTTCAGCCCGCTCGATTTTGCCACTTTCAAAAGCAAACTCACGCAGTAATTTCTGACTAAAACTGTCTAAAGTCCCGACAAAAAGTTCATCCAGTTGATCAATCACCAATTTCAAGCGTTCACAGGCATACGCAATCCGTGAGGCAAACATCTTTAACACTTTAGAAAATAATGGATCTGACTCTTGGGCTGCTTTAGTCAAGACTTGCGTTTCGGTTAATTCTCGACATGAATCAAAATAACGGTATGTTTCCTGTAATCGTAAGCGGATACGTGTTTTCAATTCTGCCGCAGCTTTACGGGTAAATGTGGTTGCAATGACTTGGCTCGGTAAGTATTTTTCTAAAAAAATCCGCACCATCAAGCTTGAGAGCGTATAGGTTTTACCTGTGCCTGCTGAAGCTTCGATCCAGTGCAATCCAGAAAATTGCATATCTTCAATCGGCTGAATCGAAACTTTTTTGGCTGTGCCGTTTTGTGCTGTCGGCAACTGTGAATTTACGGAAGTCATGTTTATTCCTCCGCAACAAATTGATGCTGATAAATCGGCTGATACAACGCATAGCCAAAATGATCACAAGCATGTTTTAACAATGCGGTCGCATCTTGCTCTTGCAAAATAAATTGCCAATCCCGATGCTTTTTACTCCATTCCATTTCAGTCAAATCATAAGGTAGAAACGCATCGCTTTTATTCCATTCATTTAAAAGATCTGCAAAGTTATCGATCAACATCCTTTCCACATGATGTTGTGTATCCGCATTTAAACCATGTTCATTTAAACGATGTTCAGCTAAGCCACCTTCAACAGTCCCGAGTGACCATTGCAACTGCTTATTATTTTCAGCGGGCTTTAATAACAAAGCCGCAGGCAGAACCAGAGGTTCCGATTGGGCATAGGCAAATGCTTTAAACCACGGCAATAAATATGCTTTCGCCTGTTCTGAACTTAACCCGGTACTGATAATCGTGACATCACTAAATACCGCAATACGTTGTAGCGTTTTAGACTTTTCAGCATCGACATTTAAATAGCTTAACCAAAGTAAATATTCTAACCAAACTTTGGCACGACGTTTAGCACGACCACTTGACGCATCCAAACTCACCCAATGCTGCCCTGCTTGCTGAGGTACTGTGATATTCATAACCAAACCAGCGTCAATTCGCCACTGGCGTTGCGTTGTCAACGTCACATCAGCAGCATAACGCTGTAAACGCTCTTTTAAACTGTCTTGCTCCGCCAAACTGGTTTGCCATGCGCTGTGCTGAACCTTGCCAATGGGTAATTGATTCTGCAGTAATCCAATCTCTTGAGACCAATTATCTTCGGCAGAATGAGCCGATTGTTTCTGTAAGAAATCTCGAATCTGATAACGTGCCAAACCATCCAGAATTAAGGGTTCGTTCATTTCGGGAATATCTTCTGCGCGCAGATTCTCTACGCCTAAAGTTTTTAAATATAACTGTGCTGGGAAAGTGACATCTTGAATCCACTGTCGCGCATCCAAAACAGTGAGCTCTTCTTGAACAACAGGATATTGTGTATTTGCCCAAGCCTCACGTTTAGCAAGCATTTCCGCTTGACGGATGTGTTGTGCAACATTGAACCATTGATCTTGAAAACGAAGCAGTGTTGTTGACTCAAAACCATTTGGATCAAAAGGTTGTAAAGTATGAATATGATATAAGCACTGCAAATGTTCAGGGACTTGAACCCCCTTAAGCTCAATCATCTGATCAACAGGACTGATATCTTTATTGTCCGTAGATAATGCCGTTTCAGATTGGGCAATCAGGGCAATATGGTTGATCAATTCCTGTAACACGCTGGATGGCTCACGAACTTCACCATCACTCACATCAAAGCCATTATAGAATAACCATAGATTTTCCTGCGCCAATAACAAAGCATCGAGGAAAGCGCCTTGATCATCATCTAGGCGGGAGCGATCCCCCAACTGCGGCTTGAGAATTTGCATCAAATCAAAGTGTAAATGTACATTTCGATCTGGAAATTTACCCCCATCCAAATTTAACAGGACGATCAACTTATAAGGCAAAGGACGAATCTGGCCAATTTGGCTAAAGGTAATCTGACCTGTCGGTAAAGCCTGATCGATTTGACCTTCTAATAAATTTTGAATCTCATTCAATAGATAGGGTAAAGGTAAATAAATATTTTTAAGGATGGGTTGCGCATGTTCATCATAAAAACTGGCTAAAGTCAGCATACGCTCTTGTTTTTTGACAATTTCACGTACGACTTTTAACGACTCAACACCGGCTTGTTCAAACTCAACAATGTCTTGCATCAGTAGTTTTAACCACGCCTCAACATTGCATTTTAACGTGGTATTTTTCCCCAACTCATGCGCAATCATCCAGTCACGGCGCACATCAAAATCTTGATAAATCTGAATCAGTTTAGCCACTAACTCAAAATCACTTTGCAAAATTTGGGCATAACTTAGGGTATTTTCAAAAATCGTATGCTCTGGAATCGCAATACCTAAAGCCAAACGATCAAGAGCAAATTTAAAACTAAAACGAAAATCTTCATCATCCTGACTTAAAGATCGTCGTAAATGTTGTGCATCTAGACCACGTTTAAACCCAGCATTGATCAATAGCTCAATCATTCTTTCTGTATTTGAAATATCCAGAGCGTAACGTAATTGCGTGGCATTTAAACTTAACCAATCTGCAAAATCCTCAACGCTAAAACGACCTTCAACCAATTGAATACGGCCTAAAACGGCTCGCCAAGCGTTATTGGCATCCAGTTGCGTTACTCCAGCAATCTTCACTGGCAAATAAATACTGTCTTGGTTTGGTGTATGCGGAAATACACTGCGAATAAGTGGTTCAATTTGTTTTAAATCTGGCACTAACACCAAAACATCACTTGGCCGATGTGGCTGTTCAACAGTGCTTTTCATCAGCCAAGCAACCAACTGGTCTTTTAACACTTCAAGCTGTCGTAAAGACGAATGACACACATGGATTTGAATCGAGTCATCCATTTTGGCAATTGGATAAGCATGCGGTTCAGGCTCAACCAAATACAGAATATCTGATTGTAATTTACTTAATAAATGAATCGGTTCTTCATCGACAAAGGCATCTACCCATTGTCCTTCTTCACCTGAAGACAGATTAGACAAGATCGAAAAGTGATCACGGGCTTGTTTACCAAAACGGGTTAATAATGGATGTCGTGATTCACGAATTTCTGCATTAAAATTCAAAGTAAATTCATCAAAAAACTTTTGAATATCTGCATCGGTCGCTTTGGGATACTTACTGACAAAACGCGCCTTTACCCGTAAGTCATATTGTTTTTTCCAGTTTGGATCGACACTGTCAGCCCAATATTCTTGTGATGGGTTGTAATGTAAAATCACCACATCCAAATATTGTCCCAGTCGTCTTAAAAACTGTAATTGACTCGGTGGTAAATCCAATAAAGTAAAGATAATCAGCTGGCTAGGTAATTTCTTTAACGCTTGAGGGCGTTGTACATCATCATCCATGATTTGCCAAAAATCATGATCAATACTTTGCATTTCAATAAAATCGTCATGAAATGTATGTTGCCATAACCAACGTTGCCAAGTTTCCAGCTCTTGTGCCTGATTTAAAGTAAATGCTGAAATTTGTTGATTGGTTTTAAAGAATTGCTGTTCGAGGTTAAGTGCTTGACCACGTCCCCACTGCCCTAACCAATTGCTTGGGCAACTACATGCTTGTCCATTGTTCTGTTGGCAACCGCGTTGACAGTCCCCACGATACAGCATGTAGTGACTGAACAATTTTGACACTTGTTCAGAGACCCAATACAACATACTTTGTTTTTTGAGTTGCTTCTCTAAACCCTGTTCCAGTTGCGAGGCTGCATCATAAATACGTTGGATAATGCCATGCAAAGGATGATCTTGGGCTAAGCTATTTTCATCCTGCTCAATAAAACTTTTCAACGTTTGGTAAATTCGCCACTTCATAATCAAACGCGGAATATTGGCTTTACGGACTTTGTCTTTGTCATCTAAAACTTGTTGATAAGCAAACCACTGAAAACCACGAATACGTTGATGAAATTGACTGTTGGCACTAATGCCTTGTTGTTCAGCAATACGTTGGCTCAACCATTCTTGTACCGCAGGACTTGGGACAATAAAATGTTGTGTTTGCAAGACTGCAAAAGGATTTTTGGATGGCCGAATGGTATTTTGCAAAAGCCCTTGCACCAAGACATCAATGCGTTGGCTTTGAATCACATGAATGGCCATAATCCCTCAACTTTCAATCTTCTATTGTCTACGTTTATGCACAAAACATAAACATTCGCCACTATACAACAACACCATACTATGGCATTTTTAAAACATTATTTGGAAATAACTTCACAATTTCAAGCTTAAACATGCATTTTCAAAAATATGAGAAAAAGCTTGAAACAAAGGTAATTGTTTTATGAAAATTGATAAACTTCCAGACGCAATCGATCCAAGCTTAAACTTAGAACAAATTCGTGATGAATGCTTGGAGCAAGTGAAAAAGCGCTCTTATGTCTCTGCTGGTGTCGCAGTGATTCCTGTTCCGTTTTTAGATGTGGTGATTGATGTCGGGATGCTGTCGCTTCTAATTCCTGAAATCAATGCCCGCTTTGGTTTAGCACCAGATCAAATCAGTGTTTATGATCCTGCAACCAAGAAAATTCATTGGAATGAATTACGCAAACGTGGTTTTGAGTTTTCTGGTTTAGTGGTTGCGCGTACTGCGGTAAAGGCATCATTAAATAATATGGCAGCTAAAATCATTACCAAACAAGTGACCAAGTTTATCCCATTGGGTGGCTCAATCATTGCAGCAAGTTTAGGCTATATTGTGATGAAAAAAGTTGCTGAAGCGCATGTAGATGAATGTTATAAATTAGCCAAAAATATTCAAAATAAACAAACCCAAAAGTTAGTCAGCTAAGCGCTGCCATACTTTAAGATCTATACTTAGTAAAATAAAGAGATATCAGATGATATCTCTTTATTTTTATTCATTGTAAAAATACAGCAAACTCTTCAAGACTGAGTCGTGAGGGATGAAAAGAATTAATTTTTTCATTCACATCGGCATAGCCTAGAGACATGCCACAGACCAACTGCTCGTCATCTGTAGCACCTAAAATTGGCATAATAATCTTATGATAATCATTCCATGATGCTTGGGGACAGGTGTCTAAGCCCTGCGCTTTTGCAAGTAACATAATATTTTGCATCAACATGGCGATCGCCATTTTTGCGCCCGCTTCTAATTGACGATGCGTGGTAAAAAATAAACCGACAGGCGCATCAAAAAACTTAAAATTTCGAAGGTGTTGTTGATGCATTTCCTGTCGTTGTTGTTTGCTAATGCCCAGTACAGCATACATCCCCCAACCATTCTCCCGTCTACGACTGATATACGGCTCAAACCATTGCTCAGGATAATAAAGATAAGGGGCGCTAAATTCGCTTCTTGAACTTTGACCAGAATAAATGGAATCCGCCGCTGCAATCACTTGTTGGCTAATCCTCAATTTGCTATTGCCCTGAACCACATAGACTTTCCAAGGTTGCGTATTGGTTCCAGAAGGTGCATGACTGGCTTTTCGCAGTAGATCTTGAATGATCTCAATATCTACAGCCTGATCTGTAAATGCACGCACAGAATGTCGATTTAAAATCACTGCTTCGACCAGATTATTGGCTGTCAATTCCATTTATTCCCTCATAGGTCAAGACTAAAAGTTATATCCGACGTTGATATTCCACCTAAATTTCCAGTCATTGCTATAGTCCGAATTCGTCGAGGTATAGCCAGTTGAGTTTTTAGCCCCACCCAACACATTGACATTCTTCCCGACACTTCCGTCCACCCAAATTAAGAAAGGCATTGCATTAAACTGCACTCCAAAGGTGTCCATTTGCGAGCGATCCCAGCCGGCTTTGTCTTTCCATAACACACTATAATCATTATAGAATTTTACAGTTTTTAAATTCGGAAAATACTTGGTTTGCACAGGTTGGGTATAACCGATATTAAATGAACCAATCGTCCCTTCAGCTGCGACAAAATAAGCAGGTGTTATACCATTCGCTTGCATTAAAATTTGATCATTATTTAAACCCTCTGGGTTTTTTGCATCATATTTATAGCGAATCGCTGAAGTTTGCACATTCCATTTTTCGTAATTGTTTAAGCCATGCACTCCAAATGCATAATAATCGCCATTTTTATCCGTCGCTTTATTACGCAATTGTGAATATGCCCCACTCACACCAAACTCCTGTTTACCAAATTCCAAATCCATTTTATGGGCATAACGTAGATTGAGCTGATTTCTTTTTTCGTTAAGATATTGTTGTTGGTGAGGCAGCACATTATCCAATTTATCCGCCGAACCAGACTCAGGCGAGTAACGAATATTGCCTGGACTCATGATTGGCATATACGCCACGCTAAAATCATGGGTTGGCGAGGTGTTTTTCCAACTCAATCCCGGTGCTACACTGTCGGCAAATCCTAAGAAAAATGGAATAGGGAAAGTCCAGGCATGCTCTGGGAATGGATAAATTCCAAAAGGCTTATAAATAATTCCGGCCTGAAAATCATTATTGTCATCAGGCTTATAGCCGACAAAACCATGTTCAACAGAACGTTTATGATCACTTTGGAAGGCATAACTTACATCCAAATAAAATTGGTCATATTTACCCTTAATATTTAAACGAGCATTATCAAACAAAAACTTGCCATTATTGGGGCTTTCCCATCGCTCATCACGATAATTGGTTCGGACAAAACCGCCTAATTTCAATTGTTTTAAACCATCTTCAGTTTCCCATTGGAACGGTGAAGGTTGTGCATTGGCATAGGCTTGAAATGAGATCAAACTCGATATGATTAATCCTAAATATTTAATTTTTAACATGAGAACCTCCTCAGCAATTTGTTCTCCCGAACGCATTGCCATTCAATTTTTTTAATTTATTTGTTTACTAAAGTTTTAGGCAAAGACAGCACAATGAAGCAACTCAACAATAAACATGCTGAGAACACGATGAGTGCGCCTTCTGGTTTACCGGTAATCTGAATGGCATACCCCACCAAAGTGTTACTGACTAAGCCGGCAATGTTGGCAATAGAACACGCCAGTGCAAACCCTGTCGCCGCCGCAGTTCCTGATAAAAAAGTTGCAGGAAGACTAAAGAACACGGGGATGGTGCCTGTGGTCGCAATCGCAGCAATCGAGAACAAAATCAAGGTCATGACAATATTGGTACTAAACATTGTGGTTAAAAACAGTGCGACTGCACCAAAAATAAATGGTACGACCATATGCCAACGACGCTCTCTATATTTATCTGAACTCCGCCCAATGACTAACATTGCAATCAAACCAACAATACTTGGAATGGCAACCAGTAAACCGATATTTAATAAGTTGGCGACCCCAGTGGTTTTAATAAATGTCGGCAACCAAAAGCCCATAGAATAGGTACACAGCAACATCGAAAAATTAATTGCACCGAGTTTCAGGATATTGGTATTGAAAAATCCATCTTTAAAACTATGCTTTTGTTTAGCAGAGTCATTGCCTTCTAAATCTTTATTGAGATTTTTTTCAAGGATTGATTTTTCAGCATCATTGAGCCATTTGGCCTTAGAAAAGTGATTCGGTAACATTTTAAATGTCAAAATACCCAAGATCACACTTGGAAGTGCCTCTAAAAAGAACAGCCACTGCCAACCTGCCCAGCCATAAACTTGATCAAAGGTGGTCATGATCCAACCTGAAAGCGGACTACCAATAATCACCGCCAAAGGTAAACCAATCATAAATAAGGCAATGATCTTAGCGCGATAATATGTTGGGAACCACGTGGTTAAATAATACAAAACCCCGGGTAAAAAGCCTGCTTCCGCAGCACCGAGCAGAAACCTCAGCGCATAAAACTGCATCGGTGTCGTCACAAACATGGTTAAACCAGACAGAATCCCCCATGTAATCATAATGCGCGCAATCCAAATTTTTGCGCCGACCTTTTCCAGAACCAAGTTACTGGGTACTTCAAAAATAATATAGCCAACAAAAAAAAGTCCTGCACCTAACCCAAACGCAGCCTCACTCAAGTTCACATCATTTAACATGTGTAATTTGGCAATCCCGACATTAATTCGGTCTAAATAGGCTGCGATATAACAGAAACACAGGAATGGAATCAGTTTCCAAATCACTTTTTTATAAACCTGAACCTCTTGTTCAGGGTAAATTTCTTGTGGTTTTACAACACTGGTAGACATATCTAACTCCTTTAGATCACAAACCAAGTGAGTTGTTTTTCTTGTAATACTTAGAACAAAATGAACAAAGCTTTTATGTCACTGATGATCTGCACATTCTCTTTTGTTTTAATGCATCACCAAAAACCATTCTATCCTTGGTTTTTTATTACCCTAACATCCATAATTTTTAGTTGTATCAGTCATCAATTTTTGTTTTGAGTGAAATAATTCAAGACTTCTTGTTTTGATACAACATCTCCATACTTACTATCGATATCAAACAGATTGGCTTCATGCGGTTCACGATGACGATCCCCAACACAGTCACGGATCACAATGGTTCTAAATCCATGTTGCACAGCATCCACTGCTGTTGCGCGAACACACCCACTGGTCGAACAGCCCACTATAATCACGGTATCTATCGCCTCAGCGTTTAAAACCGATGACAAACTTGTTGCAAAAAAAGCACTTGCATAATTTTTAGTGATCACCAATTCAGTGTCGAGTGGTTGAACTTGTGGACAAAATTGAGTGGCTGAATTATCCACCGTCATCGCTGCCATTACAGGTGATTTTTTTACCCACATTCCTCCGTCAATTTGATTTTTAGCGTGATAAAGAATATTGGTGTGAATCACTAAAATATTCTGTTCACGTGCCAGTGCTAAAACCGCTTCAGTTTCTTGAACTGCGGTAATCACATCTGGCGCATATAAAGGCTCAGATGCTGTAATATAAGACTGGATAAAATCGACCAACAACAGCACAGGTTTCTTGCCAAAGCCAATTCGATTTCCCCACACACCTTGATAATTATCATTCAGGGATTGTTGCTTCATTCCACACTCCTTATGCATATGCGCCAGAGAGCAATGCACCAGCACCCGGTACAATCGGCTCTAAATCCATTGCTTTAAGCATCTGATAGGTTGTTGCGATTGCCGCTGAAATCACGGGCTTACCCGTGAGTGCCTCAACTTTAGCGACTGCAGAAAGTGACTGCATTTGTACACATGCTGAAAGCACAATCACATCTGCATCTTGGTAATTCAGCTTTTGCACAATGTTGGGTAATTGAGCAGGATCATGTTGTGCAACAGCAATGTTGTCAGCGATTTCTAAGGCCACATAATCTAAGATTTCAAAACCCTCTTCACCAATGTAATTCACCACCAATTCAGTTAAGGGTTTCATATACGGCGTAACAACAACGATTTTTTTCGCCTTCATCAGTTTCAAACAGTCAACCAAAGCCCCCGCACTGGTGACTACAGGCGCTGCAGCATCATTATCAACCGTGACTTGATGTAGACGTTTTTCTGACTCACGGTGATAACCGATGCCCATGGACATAATCGCAACCAGACAGGCATATCCCAAGACATCCACCTTGGCATCTGAAAGTTCTAAAGCACAACGATCAGACTGCGCATCCATTGCCACAAGCTCTTCTTTCTTGACATGTTTCATCCGCATACGGCTAGAATGAAAGGTAAATGTTTCAGGACGAATCAGTTGACGTGCTTTCAACATCGCTGGAATTTCAGTTTCCATCGTGGTATTGGAACTGGGTACGATTTGACCAATTCTATAAATTCTTTGCATGATCATTCCTCCTTAAATAAGCCTCTGTTCTAAAAAATCTGAAAAGCCTGTTAAGAACCCATTTAAATCATCCCAAGGAATCATATGCCCTGCATTTTTCACACAATTCACCAAAATTCGTGAATTAAGCAATTGGATTTCTGCAATATCGCCTGCCAAGATCACATCACCTTTGCCAGCCACCATCAATAAAGTTGGCACTTTGACTTTTGGGATATATTGATGAATATCAATATGATGAAAATCATGAAAAGACTTGATAACGGCTGGTAAATAACAACTATGTAGCCACTCTGCGCGCAATTGTCTTTGCGCTAAAGTCCAAGATGGGCAATATTGCTTCATGTCTTCCGCATTCATACCCTGAATAGATTGCTGAATAGAGTCGACATACCAGGATAGCTGGCTCGGGTAAGCACGCCGTCCTGGACCTGAGACAGGAGGATCAATTAAGACTATTTTTTTCAAACCTTTGGGCTCAAATGCAGCACAGCGAATCGCAAAACGCGCACCCATCGAGTGCCCAACCAAATAATAAGATTCCAAGTCTAATTTTTTAACAAAATCCAGAATATCTTGTGCGCAGGTATCAGTGTCATATTGCAGATGCTCCCCCGAAGAAGACAAGCCTCTGCCTCGAATATCCAAAACATAGACATCAAAAAATTGAGCTAATTTCTCCGCTACAAATCCCCAGGTAATGGCAGGACTGGTAATCCCGGGGATCAACACCAAAGCATGCCCTTTCCCACCATAACGAAGATAATGTAAACGGACTTGATTGGCCGCTACATTTGACCCATACAGGAATTGACTCATACGGTCTCCTCCTCATTTAACGCTTGTGCATATACATCATATCCATACACCCAAGTTGGATCTTCTTGGCTTTTTAAGAAGGTATTGGCATTGGAAACTTCTTGCACTCGACTGGCACGTTGTTTACGATTTTGTTCATATAATTTGAACGCCTCTTGATAGTTGTCTAAACCTGTTTGCAGCAAACAACGCGTGAGCATTGCGGCATCTTCAATCGCCATACCTGCGCCTTGTGCCATATGCGGTTTCATGGGGTGACAAGCATCACCGAGCAACACCATACGGCCATTGCTCCATATCGGTAATGGATTACGATTGTTTAATGGCCACTTGGTAATATCTTCACTGGCTTCAATCATGGCTTGGATGGTTGGATGAAAATCTTTAAATGTTTCAAATAGTTCTTGTTTTGAACATGGTACAAAACTTTGCCCTTGGAAATCCCATGCTGGATGAGGCACACCTGTAACAAAGTAGTACTCATCACGTTCTTTAGTGGTGTAATAGGCCATCATATGACGATCCTCATACCACCATTTGACACAGTCATCTAAATCAAATTGCTGTTTTAATTTCTCTAATTGTTCTCCTTTAATCATGGCACGGTGCGCAACCCAGCCACTGTATAAAGGTGCTTCTGGTCCAAGAATGATTTCTCGGATTTTTGAGTTAATCCCATCAGCACCAATCACAATATCAACATCACTCACGGTGCCATCTTCAAAGCTTAGCGTTATCCCATCTAACTTTTGAACAACAGCACTTAAGCGCTTGGCAAAATGTAATTTGTCTTGCTGTAAAGCTTCGATTTGTCGAGCATGCATATCACCACGATGAATCGTGATATAGGTCGCCCCGTACCCGGTCAAACTGACATTGGACATATAGTCTGCGGTATTTCCATCGCGGCTGACCCAATGCGTTGGATGACATCCCATGTCTTCCAAGTTTTGCTCCAAGCCCATTTCTCGAAAGATTTTCATAATGTTTGGGCCAATATGAATACCAGCACCTAAACGAGAAAATTCTGTTGCTTGTTCATAGACATCAACATCAAAACCCGCTCTCTGTAGCAGTAGCCCCATTGAAGCGCCACCAAGACCTGCACCAATCACTGCAATTTTTTTTGCTTTATTCATTGTTTACTCCATCAAACAAATTTTTCTTTTAATAGATATACCTCACGATAATATTAAAGTCTATACACTTTAAATTCTCAAACAAATCTCAACCCATAAAATCAATTAAATATTTGTTTATTCTTAATAATTAATTTAATTACAATGATGTAATAAATGTACATTTTATATTATCAAAGTGTATACTCTTTAAAAATACAAAAAACAGCGATGAAAAAGGAGCACCATCATGCCTGTAAATAACACTGAACTGACCCAAATGTTTGAGCATGTTTTAACCTTATCCAAGGTCAATGAAACACAAAGTGTGGCGATTTTAAAAAGTCATTATTCACATCAACAAACCGTTCAAGCCGCACTTGATGCAGCATGTCGGTTAAAAGCTAAAGTGTTTATTTTAGAATTACCTTCATTTAATCACCCCCAAGCCATGGGGAACGATATGACCGCTTATTGTGGTGATACTGCATTAACGGGTAATTTTGCTGCACAACAAGCACTTGAATCTGTCGACCTCATCATCGACACCATGATGTTGCTGCACTCACCAGAACAAGAACAGATTTTAAAAACAGGAACACGAATTTTACTGGCCGTGGAACCCCCAGAAATTCTCGCTCGTATGCTGCCCACACAAGAAGACAAACATCGGGTTCAAACTGCTGAAAAATACTTAAAGAAAGCGAAAAGTATGCATGTAACCTCAAAGGCAGGCACAGATTTTTATGCTCCGCTTGGGCAATACCCTGCTGTAACTGAATATGGCTTTGCTGACGAAGTTGGGCGCTGGGATCACTGGCCGAGTGGTTTCTTATTCACTTGGCCCAATGAAAATATGGCAGAAGGCATCTTGGTTTTAGATATTGGTGATATTTTATTACCCTTTAAAACCTATGCCCGTGAAAGAGTCACTTTAGAAATCGAAAAGGGGGTAATTACTCAAATTCATGGTGGATTTGAAGCAGAATATCTTCGTGATTATATGAAATATTTTAATGATCCAGAGGTGTATGGAATTTCACACATTGGTTGGGGCTTACAACCTCGAGCACAATGGACAGCGATGGGTTTGCATGATAAAAATGATGGAATGTGTATGGATGCACGTGCTTTTAATGGTAACTTTTTATTTTCAACGGGACCCAACACAGAAGTAGGTGGTAGCCGCAAGACACCATGTCATATGGATATTCCACTTCGTAACTGCACAGTGAAACTCGATGATTTAGTGGTTGTTGATCAAGGCGTTCCTATAGCGCTTAGTTAACGCTAAAAACGAGCCACTAAAACTCAACCAAAGCATAACGACCAAGTAGCATTATGGTCGTTATTTTTATGCAATCCCTTTATACTAGCCCTATTAAAGTTTTTAAAAATCTTCAATATTTTAAATCTTCGGGTCTAATTTTCCTCACATGATAAAGAAGTCAAACATGAATGATGAATATGTAATTGAAGAACAAGTGGGATATTTACTTAGACGGACTTACTTTCATCATTTAACGATTTTTCAACAAAGTTTGGATGAAACTCGCCTTACTTCGGTTCAGTTCGCTGTACTTTATGCCATTAATAAATTAAAAGAATGTTCACAAAAAGAACTGGTTGAGGAAACCGGTATCGACCAAGCAACCATTCGTGGCATTATCCAGCGATTAAAAGACAAGCTTTTTATTTCACAAGATCCTGATCAACATGACAAACGCAAGGTGCTGATTCATATTACACCATCGGGCATCCAAGAGCTTTCGCAAGCGATTCCAATTGCGGCAAGTATTAGTGATTTAACCCTAGCCGCATTAAATCCCGCCGAAAAAATTGCTTTAAAATTTTTACTTAAAAAAATTCTGGGGCATCCATTAGATTAGGATCTTTTGCCCCATTGATCATTATGATAGGTATCACACTAAAGCGTAGAATAAGAGCATCTATTCTTTAGTGCGATACTGTTTATAACCTCAACTTAGCTGTTACTAGCAAACAATCAATCCGCTTTTAACTGCTTTAAAATCGTTTTAAGGATTTGAATACGTGCTGTGTACTTATCATTGGTCGCAACCAAATGCCACGGCGCATACTCGGTATCAGTTCGTTCAAACATATCCGCAGCAGCATTTAAATAATCGTCCCAGTGTCCACGATTTCGCCAGTCATCAGGGGTAATTTTAAAGCGTTTATGCGGTGTTTGTTCACGTGCTTTAAAACGTGCTTCTTGTTCATCTTTGCTGATTGCCAACCAAAATTTAACCAACACGGTTTGATTATCGGTTAAATCTTTTTCAAAGCGATTAATTTCATCATAGGCACGTTGCCATTCCGCGGGCTTGGCAAAGCCTTCAATACGTTCAACCAATACTCGACCATACCAAGTACGATCAAAAATACTGATCTTTTCCTCGGGTTGAATCTTGGTCCAAAACCGCCATAAATAGGGTCGACGCAATTCATACTGTTCTGGTGCAGCAATGGTATAAATCTCGTATTCACGTGGATCAAGATTTTTCACAATCCGCTTGATTGCCCCACCTTTACCAGCTGCATCCATGCCTTCAAAGGTAATAATGACATTGCGTGAATCATTGCGTAGCGCTTCCGACACTTTTTTGGTTAATTTCTTTAATTCAGCTTTGTATTGGTCTTTATCCAGTTCTTCTGTCGCGGGTTGCAATAACGACTCAGGTACAGTTGCCTGTTTCCACTTGGTTCTCACCGCTGTTTTATGTCGAGGCAACTGCTTTAACGCTTGCAAAATATACTGAGCAAATTGTTGATCTCGTGCAACACAATCTTCGCAATCAATCACATACCAATCATCAGTAAAACGTTGACGTAATTTTTGCACAATGTCGTATTGTTTTTTATTCCGCCAATCCAAACCCATTAACTTATGCCAACGCTGTTCAGACGCATCCATTGAATCTAAACGCTTTTGTAAGCTTTTCCATGGTAGATCAAACCAGATTTTAATCACATCGACATGATTATTTTTTAGGTCTTGTTCATAAGCACGCATATTTTCAATATAGGTATCGAACAAGGTTTCATCTAAGGGTTTAGAAACATGCATCGCTGTTGACAATAAGTCACTGTACCAATTGCCAAAAAACAACTGAATTTGCCCTTCTGATGGAATGTGCCGTGCATAAGGCTGCCAAAAACTTTGTTTACTACTAAATAAACTGGCTGGATCTGCTTTAACCCGTAAGTAGCGAGGATCAACCCATTCACGTAATTGTTTAACCGCTTCCCCTTTCCCCGCAAGCTCGATACCACTGACTAAAATAACCAAGCTTTTGGCATTATTTTTATCTTTAGAATTCTTTAAGGCATATTGTGCCTCAATCAGATCAACGGATAACTCTTCTTCATCACGTAATGCAAACGCTAATTGTTCTTCAATCATCTGCTTCTCTATGGTCTGAAACTTCAACTGAGTATACCCATTCCCTAAAATAGAGTTATATTATTTTTCTGTATAAAATCTTTGATATTGGCTATTTAAAAAGCCACTGACCATATTTCTCTATTGTTTTTTAACTTTTGTCATAGTGATACGTGCCAACTGCCTTTATGCTGTTACTAAACGAAATCTAGAGTTTTTGTATGTCAAAACTTGCTGCACTTGATCAGCTTTTAGAACAATATCAACAATTGAGTTATCACACTGACCCAATTCTAGAAAAACGCCTGCATGAAGCACAAGACTGGTTAAAAATGCGTATTGAAAAGACTCATCATGCGCTATTCAATCAAAAAGAAAATCAATTGATGGCAAAATATTTTATCAACCGCTTATATGGTGGACCTGAATTTGATGATTTGGCGATACAGATTGAACGTTTATTAAAATATGCACATAAAGCAGAAAAAATTCTCCCTGAAAATGCCATTAAGACCGGTTTAAAATCTGTTGGATTGGCGGTACTTGCTATGCAACTCGATGAACAAGTCGCGGCACAATTACTCAAGGATTACCCTGTTGATCAAGTGATTGATGATGAAATGATGCGACTGACCTTGCTGAAATTAGATCAAGCAGAAGCCCGTCAACAACAGCTGGGTTTATTGGATGATTTGGGTGGTGCACTAGACAAATACATGCGTTCATTCATTATGCATACTGCATTTAAAATGTGTAAAGGCACTGCAATCAAATATAAATTTGAATTGATGTATGACTTTATTGGCGAAGGTTTTATTGCGATGAAACCGATGAAATCTGCAGCTGATTTTATCCATGCATTTACCCTAAAAGAACGTGATATTGTCGAAAAAGTGCATGCTGGAGATCCCAATCCATTTCAGGATTAATTTAATTTTTGGCTGTATCAAACCGATCTCTAAGATCGGTTTTTGTATATTATTCATAACAATTTCATGATGAGGACTGCAAAATTATGCAGAATCTGTCATTATGCAGAGCAATATAAAATTTCCCATTTTTGTGTTCAGGAGTGACTCAAATGTCGAATGAAAACCAAAAGCCTACAGCCCCTGCTGAAACGGCAACGAATACAGACAAAGTGAGTCCATTTCTAACAGAACCATTACCGCAAGGTACTCCACAAGGTCAACAACAGTCCTTGCAGCAACAACTGGTAGATACGCCAGTTTCTGGGACTGTGCCAAAATACAACCTACCCCGTGGTGCCAATACTGGTAATGTCGGTGCAACCACGCATTTCGGCTACAAAACTGTTAATAGTGAAGAAAAAGCGCAAAAAGTCGCTGAAGTCTTCCATTCTGTCGCAAGCAAATACGACATTATGAATGATTTAATGTCATTTGGTATTCACCGCCTCTGGAAACGCTTTGCGATTAATATGTCAGGTGTACGTCGTGGTCAGCACGTGCTTGATATTGCAGGCGGTACAGGTGACTTAGCCAAAGTTTTCAGCCGTGAAGTTGGTCCAACAGGTCATGTGGTTTTATCCGATATTAACGAGTCCATGTTGAATGTTGGTCGTGATCGTTTGATTGATGCTGGCTGTACCAATGTTGATTTTGTATTGGCCAATGCTGAAACCTTAGAGCCCTTTGCAGACAATAGTTTTGACTTGCTCACTATCAGCTTTGGTCTACGTAACGTGACCGATAAAGATGCTGCACTCCAAGCGATGTATCGTGTATTAAAGCCAGGTGGTCGTTTATTGATACTTGAGTTCTCAAAACCAGTATTTGAACCATTTTCAAAGCTATATGACTTCTATTCTTTCACGGCTTTACCATTTATGGGCAAAGTTGTTGCCAATGATGCAGAAAGTTATAAGTATTTGGCCGAATCTATTCGTATGCATCCAGACCAACGTACCTTAAAAGGTATGATGGAAAATGCTGGTTTCCAAAACTGTGATTACCACAATTTAACCGGTGGTATTGTGGCGGTACACCGTGGCTTTAAACTGTAATTTCCCCAAGATATAACAAGCAAGGTTGAATTATGTGGTCAATTCTGGCACTCGGTGCAGTTGAACGATTAATCAATCAGTTTATTAATTTGGATGCAATTACCCGCATCCAATTTAATCAGTTACAAGGCAAACTGTTACGTGTCGTGATGGATACGCCTCAGCTTTCTGTCGATGTTTACTTTGATCAAAATAAAATCCGTCTTGAACCGACTGTGACTGGTAAAAGCGAAACACCTTCAATTTTTGAACAACGTCCTTTTGACAAAAATGTTGCGATTGCAGAAGCGACAGCAACATTACATGTAAAGAATGTTGTTGAATTGGCTAAATTATTTGTTGCGGATGATATTGGCAATATTCCCCTACAAGGTGATTATCACCTGTTACAGGATATTCAAAATATTATCCAACAGCTTGAGCCTGATTTGGCAGCCCAGCTTAGCCCGTGGATTGGTCCTGCACTCGCGCATGAAATTGGCAAAATCCAACTGGCGCCAAAGCATCTCAAACGCTCACTGCAAAGTCATTTATTTTTTGTAGAAGACTTTTTAAAAGAAGATACGGGGGTATTGGCTCCGCGTTGGCAAATGGATGATCTGCAACAAGATACCCGTCAACTGAACCAAAATATTGACCGACTTGAAGCAAAAATTCAGCAACTTCAATCTCACTTTACTCAAAATCAAGATCAGGTAATTTAATATATGATTCCGCATATTGCCCGTTTATTCGAACTTTGGCGCATCGCCGCGCACTATAGACTCGACACACTGGTCCCTGCGGAAGAATTACCTGAAAAAGCTCGGCATGCTTTAGCTTTAATTCGCTTACACCCTGCGGCATGGTCAAGCAAAGAACGTAAAAACCCGCTCAAGCTTAAAGAAGCATTAGAAGAAATGGGGCCTTTAGCAATTAAGCTAGGGCAATTACTTTCTACGCGTCGTGATTTAATTCCACCTGAAATTTTACAACAATTGGTTTTATTACAAGATCGGGTTAAACCCTTCGAGGTCAATATTGCAAAAGCGCGTATTGAGCAATCACTGAAAGCCAATATTTCTACAATTTTTGCCCGTTTTGATGAGCAACCTTTGGCTGCTGCATCTATTGCACAAGTCCATACTGCTGCGCTCCATGATGGTCGTGAAGTGGTGGTGAAAGTCACTCGTCCAGATATTCGCAGTCAGATTCTACAGGATTTTGAGATTCTGCAATGGCTTGGAGCAAGCTTAGAAAAACGGCTTGAAGCAGCTCGTGCAGTGCATTTGTCTGAAATCATCCAGAATTATCGTCAAGTGATCTTAAATGAACTGGATCTTACACTAGAAGCAGATAATACCCGTCGTATGCGTCATTACTTCACGGGTTCAAGCATGATGTATGTGCCTGAAGTCTATATGGACAGCAAAGATGTTATGGTTGCTGAGCGGATCACTGGCGTTCCCATTTCGGATATTGAAACCTTTGAAAAGCTCGGAATGGATCGTAAAGATCTTGCTGAAAAGGGTTTAACGATTTTCTTTACGCAAGTATTTCGTGACAATTTCTTCCATGCCGACATGCATCCCGGCAACGTATTTGTTGAAACATTAAATCCAAGCCACCCTCGTTATATTGCCCTTGACTGTGCAATTATGGGTGAGCTATCTAAACAAGATCAGATGACCGTTGCACGTATGTTGCTTGCGGTCATGAACAGCGACTTCTTACAACTGATTCAAATTGTGCATCAGGCGGGCTGGATTCCACCGGGTACCGATCAAGATGCGCTATCCCGTGAAATGCGCCGCACTGTTGGACCAATGGTGTCTAAACCGATGCATGAATTGGACTTTGCGGGTATCTTGATTCAAGTCATGGACATTGCGCGTCGTTTCCATTTAGAAATTCCACCACAATTGATGTTATTACTCAAAACGTTGGTACATGTGGAAGGTTTAGGTACCGATTTATATCCTGAACTCGACATTTGGAAACTGGCAAAACCGATTCTCACCGAATGGGTAAAAGCACAAATGAATCCTCAGAAAAACTTAAAAGAGTTAGGACAGAAAATTCCTGATTTACTTTTAGGCGCACAGGATTTCCCAACCTTGATGGTTGACAGCTTAAATGGTTTAAAAAATCAATCTGCATGGCATGCTAAACAACTGCATGAGTTGCAAATGATGCGTTTAGAAGTGGAACAGCAACAAAAACGTAGCTGGATTTTCGGCAGTATCATGGCTATTTTGCTTTCTATTGCAATCATTGCACCGTGGTATATTTCAATTGTCTTGATTGTCTTGACCACTGTTTTAGCAGTTTGGCGGATTGCCAAGTGAGTAAAGCCGAAACCTAAATAAAAAAGGGTTAATTTTAAAAAAAATTGGACAATCAAAACTAGCGATAAATCATTATATTTTCAGTTGTTGTAATTTAACGAGCTGAGAATGGTCTATATCGTGAAAACAAACTTAAAAATTTGTGCTTCTATTTTCAACACGATTACTAAGTAGTTTTGATTGATGTCGCGCACTAAACTAATATTTTTATTACTGTTCGAACGATTATCCTTTACTTTATTATTGACTAAAAATAGGAAGAAAATTATGAATATAATATTTATATTTAGAGAATGTCAAATGCCATTTAAAGAGTTTGTAGAAATTATATAAAAGAAAATAAAACCAGATGGTAAAACAAAAATTGAAATAACAAGTTGTTTGCTATCAGCTAGACTGGGTCCAAAATATCGAAACAAGATGTGTAAAATTGGACAATAGTTTTTCAATTTAACTTTAGTTATGATATCGAAACTAAGGTTTCTCACCCAAACACAAAGCCACGAATCATGGTACGCAAGCTAAAAATACTAATCCCAAGTTGAATAAATGATGATAACCATAAAAGATATTGGAACATACGAAACAATTCCACCTATAGTCAATGATCTTATAACAGGAAATATTCCTTCTTTGGATGAATACTTTGCACAAGGTTGGAATATAGAAGAAAGTATTTCATTGTGTGAGTATATAGAGCAGACACCACTTGACTTTGCCTTGATAATGGAGAATTTCGATTCCGTAAAATGGTTGATTAAAAAAGGTGTAAATCTTAATGTAAAACATAATCCAAGTTTTTTATCTGCTGTTCGATATTGTAGTGAAGATATCACTCGTTATATGGTTGCTCATGGTGCCAAAATCAATGAAGTAAACAATGTGAAATCCGAAGCATTTCAGCAAGCTCTTTATGGGAAACGTTACGAAAACCTACCTGTTATCCACGAACTAGGTCACACAGTAAAACAATATGGAGGAGAAGCATTCCGTAAAGCTGTGAGTGATAAAAACTATAATGTATTGGAATTCTTTATTTCTCATCATGTTGACATCAATTACAACAAACCCGATATGGTTTATCCCTTTAAGCCAACGCCATTATGCGTTGCAGCAAGATATGTAGATCTAGACATGTGTAAATATCTGGTAAAGCACGGTGCCGATGTAACCATAACTGAAAAAGACGGAATGCGTCCATATAGCATAGCTGTAGAAAAAGGTGATCGAGAAATGGCTGATTTTTTTAAATCAATAGAACCAGCAGATTTTCATAGCCTAAATAATAAATTAGACGAATTAAAACCCTATAAGTTACCTAAAAATCTCATAACTTTTTTACAAGGAGATAAATTACATATTAATTTATCTCAATCTGATTTTAAGTTTATTGAGTTTTTTTCATTGATAGAAACCGTCCCATTTAAGGTCAAAAAACAAAAACTACTCCGCATTTCAAAGACTACAGGTGATTTCACGGATATAAATATTGTTTGGAATCCTAAGTCTAAAAAAATAGCCTATTACGATATAGAGCATAATGATCTTAGAGATCTATGTACATTTGAAGAATTTTTAGAGTGTCCAAGTAGACAATTAGAAAAATATTTTAGTTGAAATAGCCTATATACAATAAGAGTTATTCATTGGGAGCTCTTAAGGGAAAAGTCAGATGGTAGTTTTTTAATCGTCTTGACCACTGTTTTAGCAGTTTGGCGGATTGCCAAATAACACGATTCAGCCTATTCAATGAATAGGCTTTTTTGTCTATGACTGCTAAGTCACCGAGTGACAGCTCTCGCCATTGTTCAATCTATCACGCACTCTAAAATAAAAAATATTCGTTTGAGTGAGTGAAATCATGACCCAAATTCTACAAAAACGCCCTGCAGCAATCACCTTACGTGCAGGCTCACTCGCCAAACAACACATACAACAAGAAGGCTTATCTGCACATCAAGTCGATATGATTCCCGGCGCAGCTGGTGGCCCTAAAGGCATTGGTTTAATGGGCTTGGATCAGGCGATTTTCGGTGATTTTCTAAAGCGTGCCAAACAACGACGCTTTTTAATCGGTTCATCCGTCGGTGCATGGCGCTTTGCTGGAATTTTAGCGCAAGGTGAACAACTCGGTCCTGAACGTTTGGCTGAGTTATATATCAACTTGCCCTTTCATAAAAAGATGACCATTGCAGAGATTGAGAAAATATCTCGCGAGATGCTGTACAGCATTTTAGACCAACACAGCCAAAAATTGGTCGAACATCCCGAATATCACCTTACGATTATCGCAGCCAAAGCAGAACATTTATTTCAAAGTGATCAAAAGCTTGCACTGTATAGTTCCTTACTCGGCATTATCGGCAGTAATGCAATTTCAAGAAACCATCTGAATAAATTTATGCAACGGGTCATCTGTCAGCCTGCACAGTTCCCACAATTTAAAATTCAGGATGACGCTTTTAAAACTCATTATTTAAATTTTAATCAGCACAATGTTGCGGATTGGTTGATGGCCTCAGGTTCGATTCCTGCAGTTACACCTGCGGTAAAAAATATTGCCGATGCGCCACAAGGCGCGTATCGAGATGGCGGTTTGATCGACTATCACATTGATTTGCCTTTTGAAAGTAAAGGGATTGTTTTATATCCACATTTTGCCGACAGCATCATCCCAGGCTGGTTTGACAAAATGTTTAAATCTCGCACAGCCAATCCTGCAAACCAAGCACGGACTTTACTGATCTCGCCTTCTCAAGACTATTTAAAATCTTTACCTTTAGGACGTTTACCAGATCGTAAAGATTTTGTGATGAAAGGTCTGGATGATCAGAAGCGAAAACAATTGTGGAAGCAGTCTGTGGCAGAAAGTCAGCGACTAGGTGATGAATTTTTAGAAATGGTGGAGAAACAAAATTTTGCTAAAGTGATGCTAGATTTATAATTATTCTCCCCCATTGATCACCTCATCCAGCTGCGAATAAATATGATTTTCAACAACTTAAATACATCACACCTGCATTCTCGATGACTTGAGATATCAGCCTGCAACATGAGCCAGTCATGGCTCAAACTTTACATATTATTTTTTTACTGAATTTAATCCGTGTCTGGCCTGGTCTATAGGTGTTGATTCTTGGCTAAGATCCATTAGGGTCTGTTGACATTTCATAAATGGTTTGCGTTGTAGGTTAAAATTGAGCATGAGACGTATACGTCGTAAAGCAGGAAACGAAGAGAATAGCGGGACTATTTCCGAGTTTCATAACGTAGGCTGAGATAATTTTAACCACAACCCTAGTAAATAAAGAGCTTGATTCAAATTTCTGCTTGTTAATTCCCTGCTTTTTGTTAAATTTAAATCATTCAAAGCACTTACTCTAATAATGAATCAAACTAAAACGCCAAAATTTGCCATCGTCGGTGCAGGAACAGCAGGGCTTGCTACTGCAATTTTACTCGCACAACAAAATATTCAGGTTACTATTTTTGAGAAAGTATCTGAGCTTGAACCTGTCGGTGCAGGCTTATTGCTTCAACCGTCTGGACTTGCAGTTTTTGAGCACTTAGGTGTGCTTGATGATGCGGTTAAACTCGGTGCAATCGTCACAGGCTTAGAAGGACAACTCGCCAATGGTTTTAAACTGGTAGATAGTCATTATGCCCAAGCCCATCCCGATTTTTATGGTTTAGGTATCCATCGAGCAAGCTTATGTCATGTCTTGCAAAACAAATGCCATGAATTTCCTGAACTGATCACTTGGCACATGAATGCCGATATTGAAAAACTTAAAGAATCAGCAGATGAAATCCGAGTTTTGGGTAGGATCAATGGTGAATCTTTTGATGAAGTCTTTGATAGCGTTATTGTTGCCAATGGTGCACGAAGCCAGTTAAGACCAATCGAATGGGTTAAAATCGATCAAGCTTACCCTTGGGGCGCCAAATGGACCATTGTGCCTGAATGTTTGCAGCTCGATACGCAAATTTTGCACCAATTTTATGATCGCTCCAAGATCATGATGGGAATCTTACCTACAGGTGCAATTCCCACTCAGCCCAAGCAACGACTTTCCAGTATCTTCTGGAGTCTTCCAACCGATCAGCTTGGAAATTTTTTACCTCATCAACAAGCTCGTGCAGATTGGTTAAAAGCGCTATCCAAACGCTGGAAGCCCGCTGCTGAATGGTTAGAGCAAGTGATCGCCAATCCTGAAGAAACGCAACAATGGCTTTCTGCCCATTATCGCGATGTAGTGCTGTCTAAATTTGGTCAAGGTCGCATCGGTATCATTGGAGACGCTGCACATGCCATGAGCCCGCAGCTTGGACAAGGTGCAAATATGGCACTTTTAGATGCATGGGCTTTGGGACAAGCAGTTCAAGTTGCCCGAAACAATCAAACGATCGATTATGCAAAGCTATGGCAGTGCTATCACCAACATCGCAAAAGCTCATCCGCATTTTATCAATTTTTAAGCCGTTTACTGACCCCCCTATACCAGTCTGATCTTTGGTGGGCAGGTGGTTTACGAGATCTAAGCTTCTCTTGGATGTACCGTATCCCTTATTTTCGTAAAGAAATGGCAATCACTGTGTCGGGATTAAAATCGGGTATGTTTAGTCAAATGAAGTATGAAGATATTGCTCGATCGTCTTTGGCAAGGGAAAAATAATGTGCACTCAAGTTACCCATTCTGTAATTTTAAAGTGTGAACAAGCGTTTTAATCTCGACTCAATCCATAATCAATATTTTCCTAAAATGCTGGAAATAACGTACACTATACAACCGCTACCATGTCAACGTAGCGCTCTTTCTTTTTATAACTTGGTGAAATCCTATGAACAATCTGCAATGGCTCGATGAAGTAAAATTTAACGAACAAGGACTTATTCCTGCTATTGCACAACATCATCAAACTGGACGTATTTTGATGGTGGCATGGATGAACCGTGAAGCATTACAACTGACTGCTGAAAAAATGCAGGGCGTTTATTTTTCTCGCTCACGAAATAAATTATGGTTTAAAGGTGAGGAGTCAGGCCATTTTCAAACCGTTTACGAAATCCGTTTAGACTGTGATGCAGATGTCATCGTCTTACAAATCGAACAGCATGGTGGAATCGCTTGCCATACAGGTCGAGAGTCTTGCTTCTATCGCAAGCTCACTGCAACAGGTTGGGAAATTGTCGATGCACAATTAAAAGATCCAAATGCAATATACGGTGAAAAGCCTTCATCGAATCCGCATACTATTGCCATAAATAGTTCCAATGCGCAGGCTGAACAAGTAGAAGTCTTGGGTTATTTAGGTAAAATGATGGCTGAACGTAAAGCAGCTGACCCAGATTCTTCTTATGTAGCAAAGCTTTACCACAAAGGTTTAAATAAAATCTTAGAGAAAATTGGTGAAGAAAGTATTGAAACCATCATTGCCGCAAAAGATTTTAAATCTGAAGCGTGTGAAGATCATAAAAATGATCTGATCTATGAAGTTGCAGATCTATGGTTCCATACCATTGTGATGCTTGGCTATTTTGAGTTGGATGTGCAATTGGTACTCAACGAGCTTGCACGCCGTCAAGGGCTTTCTGGCTTAGTTGAAAAAGCCAATCGAGATCATTAATTTGGCATTTATAAAAAAGGCAGCGAAATTTCGCTGCCTTTTTTATTCAAAAATCGAAATTAAGAAGATTTTTTCTCAACCGAAGGTGCAATCGGGTCTGCTGTTAAATAACCCACTGCTGCTGCAAAACGGTCTTTATAATTCGCACGAATCAAAGGATCTAAAGTTGCTTGAACCTTACTATGTAAAGAACCCCAATCCCCTGGATGCTGGAAGTTACTCATAATATAAGTCCAACCATTGATTGAATCGACTGCATGTAAACCTGTAGATTCAGCACCTGCTGGGCAAGAAAGAATACGATCTAATTTCTTGGTGTCTACGTTATACGCCCATAAGTAGTTATTCACATGGTTACCACTGTCTTCACCAATAAATAAGGTACGGAATGTTTCAGAGAACTTTAAATTATCTGCACTTGCAATCGTGTTTGGATCAGAAGTGTTACCAATACCTAGTGGATCAGCAGCCGCATCAATATCCTTACCGATTAACAGCATATGCGATTGATAAGGTACCCACTCACTGACGATTGGACTACCTGATTTATCACTCTTAGAACCTGCTAGATCATGTGCAACAATTCCACCTGCTGAAATTTTCTTAGCGAATGACACGTTATGCGTATCGACCCAAGCCGCATTGCCTTTGATCATTGAATCTTGAATATTGGCTAAAGCAGAATAAGCAACTTTGTCTTTGGCATTGACTGTTGTGCCTTCCATTTTTGTAAATGCCATACTACCGCCCATCAAAGCTGCATAACGATGGGTTTCTAAGAATGCCGCTGCTTTTTCCATCCCGGGCTTAACTTTCACCCAAATGGTTTTCTTTTGTAGAATGATTTTAGTATAGCTTGCATCTTGTGGATCTTTGTCCAAGCTTTCCATGATCTCTGTTGGTTGAATATTTCTAACATTCACCAAATCTTCAATTTCTTGGCTAGTTGCATGACCCAATTTAATCCATTGAATTTGTGCCGTTGAGGTTTCATTCAACTCATTCAAATACTTCGCAACATACAATGTTCCCGCAGATAAGTCTTTTTCTTTATCTGCAACAAACATAAACAAACCACCATTGGTATAGTCATCACCCATTAACGCAGTACGATTATCTGGCATAACTTGGATCAGTTCATGTGAGATACGACCTAAACAATAATGTTTTTTTGCAGTACCTGTACCATCTTTGTTCACTGTAATTTCAGGCAAATGTCCATAGTTGTACGGTTTCGCAGAGGTTTCATCACCATAGACGTTTTTACTATAGGCTTTCATTGTTGCCATATCAGTGCCTAAGCCCTGACCAAATGCATCTGGCTCGTATTCTTCACTTGAAAGGTGTGTACCCCAAGGCGATAAACTTGCACCACACGTAATCCATAAACCATGTGCTTTAGACATATCGACATTATGATATTTAACTAAAGTTAAATGACCTGTTTTTGGATCTTGATCCAGTGAAATTACCCCAATTGGTGATGGCAATTTACCATACATATCATTGCCAGCTAAATCACGAGTGGTATATTCAAATTGCACCACCGCAAATACTGGATTGCCTTTTACACCATCAACCTTGGCATCTTTCACTGTCAATAATGAAGTACCATCTGGGCAATCTGAAAAGAATTGACGTTCTTTGCCAGCTACAGATTTATCCATAATTGGTTGGTTTTTAATATCATAATAACCACCAGCCAAGATCTTCCCACCTTTTCCATCACTGATCATATCGCCTGTTTGGAAGAAGGTCTTATAGGCAAGTTTGTAGTCAGTCTTGCTATTGTCATCCCAAGTTACAGCTAATCCAGAAGCAACTGTTGTTGTTGCCATTGCTGCTGCATTTGCCAATGTTGGTGCATCCATCGGCGTAAATGTTGCAGATTTTAATTTAGCTGGATTGATCGGCGGTTTAACTGCAGTATTTTTATCATCATCGTTACAACCTGCTAGTGTGGCTGAAGTTGCCATTGCCCCAAGTGGAAGAAATGGAATGCTGGCTAACCAAGTAAGCACTTCACGGCGTGTATGTCGGCTGGCTGAATTTGTCATAACTTTATCCGAATATGTTTTAGAATTTTCCCGTGCTCAGTTTAGAAAGCAGTTATGACAATCTAGTTTCACTTTTAAGTCATTTTAAAGACAAAAGTCCCAATACCTCATATTATGATAAAAATGATCAGGATACGCCCCGCAGATTCTTAGCACAGTCGTTTAAATAACATCTTGTTAGATTTCACCCTAGTGCTGAGCAATTTTTGCTATACTCTGTCCCATATTGAATTTTCAAGCTAATAAGATTTTATAAATACTGTGCCTTATTCTTTTACACCCACATCTGAGCAAAGCTTTGCAATCGCAGAAGCGAAAAAAGGACAATCATTTAAAGTGATTGCCTATGCTGGCACAGGTAAAACCACGACTTTGCAGTTAATCAGTGATGCGATGACGGAGCGCCGTGGGATGTATTTGGCCTTTAATAAGGCAATTGCCACAGAAGCACAGAATAAATTTCATCAAAATGTAGATTGCCGCACCTTCCACTCTTTGGCTTTTCGTAGTGTGTCGCGTGGAGTAACCGATAAATTACGTCTGCCGCGTTTAAGTCCCAGTTTTATTGCCAAAGAGTATCGTCTCGAACCGATTACGCTTAGACGTTTAATGGGCGGGCGTTATGAAAAATATGTGCTAATGCCCAGTCGTTTGGCGAGTTTAGTTGCCAATGCTGTAAGCTATTTCTGCTCGACCAGCTCACAATATCCAGCACCACGTCATATCCAAGCACCAAGTTGGCTGCATGCAGATGATATCGAGTCTTTACAAAAACATCTTTACCCTGCTGTAGAAAGACGTTGGTTAGAGTCGATTGATACCAATCATCAAGCAGGCATAGGTCATGATATTTATTTAAAACTCTGGGCATTATCAGATCCATTTATTCCAGCAGATTATGTGCTCTTTGATGAAGCACAAGATGCAGATCCATTAATGCTTGGTATTTTATTGCGTCAGCGTAATACCCAAGTGATTTATGTGGGTGATGCACATCAACAAATTTATGCATGGCGTGGTGCGGTCAATGCCATGCAACAAATGCCACTTCCTGAATCTCGTTTAACCACTTCATTCCGTTTTGGTGATGCGATTGCAGATGTGGCCAATCATTTGCTCGGTGCATTGGATGAAACTGTGCCTTTATTGGGCAATCCTGAAATGAAATCGAGTGTGGTCAATAAACCACATACTAAAATGCGTGATGCGATTTTATGTCGCACCAATGCACGTGCAATGGAGTTGCTTCTTTCTGGTCTCGTGCAAGGCGATAAAGTTGGACTACAAGCCGATCATGCAAAACTCAACCGTTTTGTTGATGCTGCAAGTTTACTTAAACAAGGTAAACGTGTTGTTGATGTACCTGAACTGGCCTGGTTTAACTCTTGGCATGATGTACATGAATACTGTGAAACCAACGATGGCAGTGATATCAAACCCTTAGTCAAATTGGTTGACGATCACGGTACGGAACCACTCAAAAAAGCACTTGCTAAAATAACCCCAATAGAGCAAGCTGATTATGTGATTTCAACTGCACATAAGGCCAAAGGGCTAGAATGGAATCGTGTACATATCGAAGATGATTACCAATTTAAAATAAACGGTTTAGAACATAAAATCAGCGATGAAGAATTAAGGCTGTTATATGTCGCCTGTACACGGGCAAAGGTCAGCTTAAATATTCATCACATCTATGATCTCGTGCAACAATTGAAAGTAAAAGCGCCATTTAAAAATAAAGCAACAGCATAAGGTTTTTGACCAATTCATCTGTCACAGCGAAAAAAATCGCAAGGTGAAAATATCAACAGCTTTTTATGCTGTCAGTCAATTTTCAGGTATCCTATGAAACTAGCAGCAATTCATTTTCGCCATACATACCATTTTGCTGATTTAAAAATAGATTTTAATTATAAAAACAAACCAATCAGTTTAATTGTTGGCGAACAAGCCAGTGGAAAAACGGCAATTATTAAAAATATTTACCAAGCTTTGACTTGGTTTCCTGCACGTCTAAAAGATTTGCGCACACCTGGTGTGGTAATGCTCGACCAAGACATTATGCAAGATCGAGTGCAATCCAAAATAGATGTTAAAATCAGTTTCCCAATAGAGTTTGGTCAACTCGCAGAAAGCACTGCAACAGCAGAACAAGATCCACAAAGTTGTCATTGGCAATTATATAAAACCTTAAATAGTTCTGGTGTTGGTCTGAGTAAAGTTGACTTAGTACAACTCGAACAATTGGTAGAACGTTATAATCTGGTGCTCAAAAAAGATCCTGTTCAAGGCTTACCTTTAATTGCCTACTACCCTGCTGAACGATTTGTAAATGAAGTGAATATTCTCAATAAAAATAATCCTATTATTTTACAAGCGCACAATGCCTATGAATTAGTACCGATTCCATATACCACCTTTGCACGATTTTTCGAATGGTTTCGAGAAATCAGTGATATCGAAAATGCGCAAATCGCGCAACTTTTTCAAAGTGTTTTAGCACAAAAAGAATCTTCAAATCAAAGTGATGAGGATTTTCAAAGTATTTTATTTCAAGCCCGTTCTCAGTTACATGCACCCAGCTTAAAAGCCTTAAAGCAAAGCTTAAGTATCGTTCTTCCTGAAGTCACAGATCTCTATTTAGAATATCAACCCAAATTACAATTGATGGTCACTTATAAAAATCAAAGTCTGACTTACTCACAACTGTCGAATACGGTTAAAAATTGGCTGGCCTTAGTCGGTGATTTGGTACGTCGCATGTGCATACTCAATCCTTTAAGTCTTTATCCTTGTGAAGAAGGTGAAGGCATCTTACTGATTGATCAAATTGATGTTGATTTAGACCAATTTGGCCTACAGTTAATTCTCGATCGTTTAAATCAAGCCTTTCCTCGTTTACAGATCATCGCCACAGCCAGCCATGAAGAGCTGCTTGAGCAAGCCGACGAATATCAATGTTTTAAACTGGACAATAAAAAGCTTTATGAAATTCAGAACAATAAAGTGTGGCAAGAATACCAAGATATTTATGCAAACTTGCTCAAAGAGGTTCCCAAAAGCGCTGAACAGGACTTGCTTGAACCCGAACCTAATCTGCCAGTAAATGTTCAACAGCTTTTTGAGCAGTTTAAACACCTGAGTGAAGAACAAAAGACCGAATTAAAACGTTTAATGCAGTCTGGTGATGACCAAACGTCACATAAGTTCTTATTATAAGAAACCTCAGGCTAAACCCGTCAATAGCAGACAGTGAATGATCATCAATTGTGAAACACTGTCTTTTATACTCCATTCTCAAATCATGAATATATTCACGTTCATATTCATTGTTCTATTTGTTCTATAAAATTCCAAACATACTAGATTGATTGTTAGCGCATGATTTTCAAGCAGCAAAAAGTCACATGAAGCGTATAATTACAAATGTTTGCGTAAAAAACGACAAAATAAATTGATGTTATTCTACTCATGTAATAAGATGAAAAAATCAATTTAAATTAGATTTTTCAATGCAAATTGATTTTCTAATCGCTTTCTCAAGTTGCGCAACACAACTCATTTTTTAATTACTAATTTAATTCGGCTTTCAAGATTTAAGTTATTGGACTGTTCCTTGCATTCCTCAAATCCTTGAAAGATAAGATTCACATAGGTTTCACGACCTATTCACGACAATGGATACGCGTGTGCTTCCGATTATTATTCTTTTACCATTAATACTTGGCACTATCGTTGTTCTGTGGCTGAAGCAATTCTCTCGCGGGGTAACAGCCTTAGGGGCAATCGGGGTCAGTTTAAGCAGTTTTATCCTGCTGCTGACTCAAGCGAAAACAGTATTAAGTGGACAAGCCGTTTTAGAGCAGTGGCAATGGCTACCTCAAATTGGTATTGATTTTAGTTTCCGATTAGATGCGTTAAGTTTAATTTTTTCATTGCTGATCACGGGGATCGGCACACTGATTTATATCTATGCCTATTATTATCTAAACCCAAAAAATTCTCTCAGTAAGCTCTATGCATTGTTGATGCTGTTTATGGCCGCAATGTTGGGTATTTCTTTATCGAATAATTTAATTATTTTATTGGTTTTTTGGGAATTGACCAGTATTTCATCATTCTTGTTAGTAGGCTATTGGAGTAACTACGACGCCGCGCAACGTGGTGCACGGATGGCACTCACCATCACAGGTATGGGTGGCTTAGCCATGCTAGGTGGATTTATTCTGATTGGTCAAATCGCAGGAACCTATCAAATTGACCAACTCACCATGATGGCGAGTACAATTCAAAATAGTGGTTTATTTGTTCCCGCTTTATTGTTGATTTTATTGGGTGCATTTACCAAAAGTGCGCAATTCCCCTTCCATTTCTGGCTGCCTAATGCCATGGCAGCACCAACCCCTGTCTCAGCCTATCTGCATTCAGCAACCATGGTAAAAGCAGGGATTTTTCTGGTTGCACGCTTACTGCCAATCTTTGTTGGCTCAGCACTGTTCCATAATCTTGTCACCACAATTGGCCTGCTGACCTTATGTATGGCGGCATTTTTTGCCATCTTTAAAGAAGATTTAAAAGGCTTACTGGCTTATTCAACCATCAGTCATTTAGGTCTGATCATGTGCCTTTTGGGTATAGGCTCACCTTTAGCCGTGGCTGCTGCAGTTTTCCATATCATCAATCATGCAACCTTTAAAGCGGCATTATTTATGCTCGCTGGGATCATTGACCATGAATCTGGTACACGGGATTTAAGAAAGTTAAGTGGGCTTTGGCAACTTCTTCCATTTACAGCAACATTAACCATGATTACCGCCGCAAGTATGGCGGGTGTACCTTTGACCAATGGTTTTATCTCAAAAGAAATGTTCTTTACTGAGCTATTGGCAAACTTATCTGGTGGCTATGTTGTGTTGGCAGCTATTGTTGCGACATTGGCAGGTTTATTTGCGGTTACTTACTCAGTTCGTCTGGTACATGGTGTATTTTTTGATGGTGATGTGGGGCCTAATGTTCCCAATAAAAATGCCCATGAGCCGCCAATCGGTATGCGAATTCCAGCAATCATATTGGCAACTTTATGTATTTTAGTGGGGATCATTCCTGCACTGCTGGTTGAAAACATTGTCAATGCGGGAACACGCGCATCAACACAAATTGCAAGTTTTGAAGGGGTTCATTTAGCCATCTGGCATGGTTTTAATTTACCGTTACTGATGAGTGCAACTGCCTTAATTGGTGGTGTGATTTTCTATTTCGCCTTGGCCAAAGGCGGGCGAATTCGTGAAATTGATCTTGATCCACGCTTAGGTCGTTTCCAAGGCAAATTATTATTTGAAGATTTCCTTAAAAATCTCTTGCTGATTTCACGCAAAATTAAGAAAAAGACTGAAACTGGCTCATTACAAAATTATTTATTGTGGATTTTGGCCTTAAGTATTGCCGTGGTTGCCACGCCATTGATCAACCAAAATTTAACCACAGGAACACGTGAACTCACACATGCACCCTTTACTGCGATCGTGCTGTGGTTGTTGTTGTTCTCTGCCTGCTGGATGATGCTGTGGTTTCACCATGAACGTATCAAAGCAGTTCTGATTAGTGGCGCAATTGGTTTGGTCGTGACAATGATTTTCATCACACTCTCTGCGCCAGACTTAGCACTGACACAAATTACCGTGGATGTTGTCACGACTGTTCTGCTATTGATGAGCTTATCACTGCTTCCTCAATTGACCCCTTATGAGTCCAGCCAAACCCGTCGTTGGCGTGACGCAGTCATTGCAATTGGTGGCGGCATTGGTATTGGTTGGATTACCTGGTTAATCATGACACGTGATCATAACTCGATTTCATGGTTCTTTGTTCAGCAGTCAATTCCGTTAGGCGGTGGCTCAAACATCGTCAATGTCATTCTGGTTGATTTCCGTGGTTTCGATACCTTTGGTGAAATTGCCGTATTGGGTATCGCAGCCATTGGTGCACTGTGCATGATGGATGGAATGCGTGCTCATGGCACCACGATCACTCAAGGCCTGAGCTATCGTTTTAATCCATCGCCGCTGATGTTCCGTATGACTGCTTCATGGGTATTGCCGATCGCACTTGTAGTAAGTCTGTATATTTTCTTACGAGGACATAATTATCCAGGCGGAGGCTTTATTGCAGGCTTAATTACCTCCATGGCATTGGTGATCCAATATATCGCGATTGGACAAGATCAGGCTGAAAAAATGCTGCGTGCTCAATCTGGTCGTTTATATGAAATTTGGATTGGTTTAGGGCTGATCATTGCTGGGCTTTCAGGTCTGGCTTCATGGTTCTGGGCACGTCCGTTTCTTACCAGTGCACATATTTATGTGGAATCAGGACTATTTGGCAAATTCCATCTGGCCTCTGCTGCCGGATTTGACCTTGGCGTATACGTCACGGTTGTTGGTGCAGCAATGTTACTCATTTCTGTTTTAGGCGACTCTAGACATTCAAGCATGTCTGGTCCAGTACCCAAGGAGTAATGCATGATCAGTTTAGAATTTTTAATTGCATCTGCGATTGGATTATTGGTTGCCTCAGGAATTTATCTGATTCTTCGTGCACGTACCTTTCCAGTCGTTCTTGGATTAGCCATGATTGGCTATGCAGTCAATATCTTCCTGTTTTCGATGGGAAGAATACAAATCAGTTCACCTGCGATTTTAACCCAAGCCAGCAAAGTCACTGACCCTTTGCCTCAAGCTTTAGTGCTAACCGCAATTGTCATTGGCTTTGCAACGACTGCTTTTATCGTTCAATTGGCATTACGCAGTCGTTATGAGTCTGGGACAGACCATGTAGACACCAAAGAGGAACCGAGTAATTTTGACCCACGTGAGGATGAGCCATAATGACCAGCTTTTTAGATTTTTGGTATGCTCATTCTCCAATCCTGAGTATTTTAATTCCTGCATTTACAGGCTTTATGCTGATTTTATTAGGCAATCCTGGTTCAGGCGCTTTAAAACATGATTGGCGACAACCTTGGCGCCGTGGTATTAGCTTAATCTCGGTTATGCTTGGACTCGCCACTGCGATTGCTTACCTGATTCAAGCCAATACCGGGAAAATTTTTGTTTATCAACTTGCTGAATGGTCTGCACCATTTGGGATTGTCTTGGTACTGGATCGCTTATCCGCGTTAATGCTGGTTCTCACCTACACACTTGCCGCGCCTATATTGTGGTTTGCCAGCAAAGAATGGGATGAACGTGGGCGTTATTTTCATGCCATGTTCCATCTTCTTTTAATGGGTTTGACTGGTGCATTCTTAACAGGTGACTTATTTAACCTGTTTGTATTCTTTGAAATATTACTGATGGCATCTTATGTCTTGCTGTTACATGGTCAAGGCAAAGCCCGTTTCCAATTAGGCATTCACTACGTCACCATCAACTTACTGGCTTCTGCTCTATTCCTCATCGGTTTAGGTATGATTTATGGCAGTGTGGGCAGTTTGAATATGGCCGATGTCGGTCGTTTATTGCCAACCTTGGAACATGATCAACATCGTCTTGCTATAGCAGGTGGTTTGCTTCTATTTGTTGTATTTGGCATCAAAGCAGCCATGTTACCTGTGGGTTTCTGGTTGCCAAAAACCTATGCTGTTGCCGCGACACCTGTTGCTGCTATTTTCACCATCATGACCAAAGTGGGTGTGTATGCAATTTTACGGGTCAATGGTACTGTCTTTAATGATCAGCTTGGACAAACGATCTTTAGCAACTACTTATTGCCAATTGGTTTAATCACATCATTATATGGTGTGATCGGTGCACTGGCAGCTGAACGCTTACGCCGCTTCGTTGGCTTTATGGTGTTATCCTCAGTCGGAACGATTTTAGTTGCCATTGCCATGTTTAACACACCAGCATGGGCTGCTGGGTTGTACTACCTCGTTCACAGTACCATCATAGCCGCTTCGTTCTATTTGCTCTGTGGCTGGATTACCTCACAACGTGGTGCAATGAAAGATCATCTCAAAGTCGCACCAAAGATGAAGCAAGACAAAGTCATTGCCATGACGTTCTTTCTTATCGCTTTGATGATGGCAGGTTTGCCGCCATTTAGTGGTTTTTTAGGCAAAGTCTTAATCTTACAGGCAACTGCAAACTTGGCTGCACAAGGCTGGATTATTGCGATTATCTTGATTGTGAGTTTTTTAAGTATTCTGGCATTTACACGAGTCGGATTTATCCTGTTTTGGCGAGCGACGACACCTGAGGACAACCCGAAAGAAGAGGCTTATACAGCCTATCAGGACTTACCCGAGCAAGCTCCTGCACGCAATGACAAAAGCGTTTACCTGCTATTGGCAGGACTGATTGTCTATGTGGTTTGTGCTGCTCCAATTTTAAATTATGTTGAAAAAACAGCGCTGCAAGTTTCTGATGCATCACTTTATCAACAGCGTATTTTAAAATTGGATGGGCATGGTGAAACTATCAGTGTACAACCTTTCGATCCGCACTATGTACCTGAAACAAAATACAATGGTGAAATGGTTGATCCAAATGCACACTATATTCCCTATATCATTAGCCCAGAAACCCTAAAAGGCGAACATATCTCTGAATTTAAGCAACGCCAAATTCAGGGGCAAGAACAGCAACAACATGTTGAAAATGCTCAACTCAAGCCTATGGAGCAATAAATGCAAAATAAATCATTATTCGCTCGTATTTTACCGCATCCTTTTGTGTCGGTGATTGTGGCAATGAGTTGGCTTATGTTGAACCATAGTGCTGAAAGCTTTGATTTTGTTGTGGCAATCAGTTTGGGATTAATCATTCCTAAACTGATTCAACCCTTTATCATTCATACACCCAATATTCATTGGAAAAGCGCCATTCAATTATTTTTTGTGGTGCTATGGGACATCATCGTCAGCAATATTAAAGTTGCTAAACAAGTCTTAGGCCCAACCAAAAATCTCACCCCAAAATGGTTTCGAGTTCCATTGGAAACTGACCATGAACATGTCAATACTTTACTGGCGATGATCATTACCACCACACCAGGTACAGTCAGTGCTGGAATTGATCAAGAACGTGGCGATATTTTGGTTCATGCACTAAGTTGTGATGATGTAGATGCAGAAATTCAAGCCATTAAAACCCGCTATGAAGTTCCGTTAATCGAAATCTTTGACCTGCAACGAGGAGCACGTTCATGAGTATTTTACCTTATGCACTTGGCATTTGCCTGCTCGCTGTGACCATCTCTATGTTGTTATGTTTGATTCGTTTGGTGATGGGCCCTTCTATCGTAGATCGATTACTGGCATTGGATACATTGTTTTTAAATGCAACCTGCTTAGTTGTCATTCTTGGTATTTATTGGGCAAGCACTTCAATGTTTGAAGGCGCATTATTGGTTGCAATGCTGGGCTTTGTTTCAACTGCTGCACTGGCTCGTTATTTTACAACGGGTCATGTGGTTGATTAAGGAGAAAGTACATGGAAAATAATATGCAAATTGTCATGGAAATCATCGTTTCATTCTTCTTGATTGTCGGTGCATTTTTTACCTTGGTGGGTGGCATAGGTATGGTCAAATTACCAGACTTATTTATGCGTCTACATGCACCGACCAAATCCAGCACCTTGGGCTTAGGCAGCTTTTTAATCGCGGGGATGATTTACGCAGCGTTTAACAGTCGTTTAGGTTTTGCAGAGTTATTGATCACCCTGCTTGCCTTTGTTACAGCCCCAGTATCTGCAAACTTAATTGCGCAGGCAGCAATTCATTTACGTCTGCGTTCAACCTCTGGTGATGTACCTGAAGCGATTAATCGTCCTTTACCATGGCAACGTCAAAAAATCATAAAACAGTTTAAAGATAAGATTTAATTCATTTTCTGACTAATTGTTGATTGGTTGATTGGCTAAATTGAATTGGACTGAGTGTAAATGCATATTGACTTAGTCCGATTTAAGCCACAACCAAACTTAGATCGTCTGAAATACGTTATCATCAAACTATAGTCAACCTATTAAAAAATGCATACACAAGAATATAATTTCTCTTGATTAATATTTCCAATTAAATCAATTGTATGGAAAAATAAATTGTTTGCAATGCCACACCTTACATTCAAAGTTTAAATACCGTTGCGTAGGCGATGCCTCACTTTTCAGAGATGAAAAGATGACAAAAATCTTCAGTTTGGCGAGGGGTACGTCCTGTACCCCCGCCCAACGGCGACATCCATGTCGCCACACGGTAGGACAACCATCTAAGATTCAAAAATACAAAAAACGAATTGATAACGAATAGTTTCTAAAGGTTCATGAGAAATATAAATTTATTTATAATCAATAATTTGTATAATGATTTAGGTGATTTGACTATATAATCAATGATTTAGAATTTTCCCTATAAAATAAGCCTGTGCAACCTTACTGCTATATTCATTCTCTTTTAAAAAATCATCTAAGTATGATGTTAGACTCTTCTATACAACATAAATCTAAAATTCAGCCCTAGTCCTCTTCAATGAAATCTGTACAATAAAAATCAGCTAAATAAAAGAGATCAGCGATGTATACAGGTATCGTTCAAGGCTTAGAAAAAGTTGTAAACATCCAACAAGGTGATAATTTTACAACCCTTTATATTTCCAATGAAAATGGCTTTTTTAACGATGTTTTTATTGGTGCCAGTGTTGCAATCGATGGGACATGCCTAACCGCAACAAGTTTTGATGCTGTTGCAAATATAGCCTCATTTGATGTTTCAGCACTGACCACTTCTCTCACTACATTACAATTTTTAAAAATTGGTGATGAAGTCAATATTGAAAGATCCATCAAAGCTGGCATGGAAAACGGTGGGCACAATATTTTTGGGCATATCGAGGGTATGGCAACCATTAAAGATGTGGTTCATACTGGTGAAACGCTACACATTGATATCATTATTCCAGATGACAATATCAAATACTTCTTTAAAAAAGGCTTTATTGGACTGCAAGGTTGCAGCCTGACGGTCAATCGCGTGGATCGGAAAACCAATGAAATTTCAGTGGATTTAATCCCCGAAACCTTACGTTTGACGACATTTAAACATGTCCAAATTGGTGGCAAACTCAATTATGAAATTGACCAAATGACCCGCACTATGGTCGATACTTTAGAAAGTATCCATCAACGTCAGCAAGAAGACTAAAAGCCAATTTTCTAAATTGGCCCTTTGATCTAAAAGATTGTCTTAACTATATAACGGCAGGTGCACTTCATCTTGGAAACTTTCCATTCCATAATCATCTGCCAGCTTTTCTTTCCAGTACGCCACAATCTTCGAATAATCAATTTCATCAGGATGAAAGTCAGATTTGTAATAAGATAAATATTCAGGAATCAATGAAATCAACATTTTAGAAATCATATATACCCCGAAGATATTTTGCGGCACTTTAGGTAAACTTTTTCTCCAGTCTTGCATAAACAAACGGGTAGCCGAATAAAACGTTAAACTTGCAAAACCCGTAGTCACATTACGCATCACTGTACGACGAGTACGATCATCTTTATAAATCGCCTGATATACATCAAATGCCACTGCACGATGCTCAATTTCTTCGATTGCATGCCATACCCAAAGTTTAACCGCATCATCATCCAGAGTGCTTAAAACTTCAGGATGACGAAGAATATAGCCACCCAATAATGCAGTAAAATGCTCAAAAGCTGCGGTAACAGCAAGTTGTAATTTTGGATGTACACTTTTAATCAGTGCATCTCGACGTGCTAACCATGCTTGAAAACTGTCTAAGTTATAATCATCACGGCGCCATGCATCATTAAATTCAGTATGGGCTTTGGAGTGCATGGCCTCTTGACCAATAAATGCTGCAATTTGCGCTTGCAATTTTTCATCCGTGATTTTGTCACGTACATTACGCACACTATGTACAAAGAACTGCTCACCAATCGGAAATGTTGAAGAAAGCGCAGTCAATAAATGTGACATCACAGGAGAATTCGCAAAAAAATGTCTGCGAATTGCTTTTGGGTTAAAGCTTGGTTTACGGACTTTAATACCAATAGCTTTAGGACGATTTAAATATGATTTTTCTGCCGTCGCTTGAACTGTTGACATAAGGATAATCCTACATTTGTCTGAATTTAAGCTATATTGGCACAATCTCAATATTTGTATATTGCAGAATCATCCACACAGTTGACCTAAAATATCATTTTCAAAAAAACACATGGCTTAATTAAAAATCTAAAAAAATTAAAAACATAATCTATTGATATAATTAAACTTATTAAAAATAAATATATTTCTTATATTCACAAAAAAGTGCTTTATCGTTTACACAAAGCCTAAAATCGAGATTTATAAGCATGCTTTTATTGACTTAAATGACATTTTTCAATCAGGTTGAGTTGTGTTTTCATTTTTAAAACAATCACATAGGATCCATTCAAAATTAGAACTCAATTTATAAATATTTATGCTTGCAACGTCATATAAACATTCAACAAAAAAGCATGTGTTTTATAGAACCCAAACAAATATGATTCGTCTAGGAACTTTTTTCTATTAAAAAAACAAATTGTTGCTTTAGTGTGATTGGCAAATTTTATTGCTAAATTGCACTTTTCGTCGCTTTTCCATAGCCGATTTAACCATTAAAACTACTTATTTCAATGCCTCCACTTTGAATCAGTTTTGCTCTGAAAAGCCATGTGCCCAAGCAGATAAAGCGTCCAGTACAGGAATAAATGTTTGACCAAATGCAGTTAATTCATACACCACTTTGACTGGAGGCTTGTCACCAAATACGGTTCTGGAAATAAAACCATTCTTTTCCAGTTGCTTGAGTTGCAAACTTAAGGTCATTTCTGTGATATCTGGCATATCACGCTTAAGTTGATTAAAGCGTTTTGACTCCTCCTTTAGATAATAAAGAATCACTGTTTTCCATTTCCCACCGATTAAATCCATCACCATGCTAATCGGACAATGATAAGTCTTATCGTGAAAAGTCACTTCACAGGTGTTTTGCTCAGTATTCATTTTTCTGCCAGCTATCAAAATGGATAGTTATTGTACATAAAAACTATAATATTTATATTCACTATAATTTTTATAGTGGGAAAAACCAAGATGGCATTACTGATTTTAGCGCATCCCAGTTTTACTGAATCTGTCGCAAATAAAACCATTGTCGATGAATTATCAAGAACTCAAACTGATTTAGAAATTCGCCATATTCATGATTTATATCCAGATTATCAAGTCGATATTGCTGCAGAACAAAGTGCACTATTAAGACATGAGCTGATCATTTTACAATGTCCTATGTACTGGTTCAGTATACCTGCCATTTTAAAAATTTGGTTTGATCAGGTATTTACATATCAATTCGCCTATGGTTCCAAAGGAGACAAGCTTAAAAATAAAAAGCTTTTGCTGAGTATGACCATTGGCCAACCTGAGCAGAATTTTAGTACAGAACAACAGCATTCATTATTGGAGGACTTTTTATCTCCAATTCAAAAATCAGCACTTTATACCGGAATGGAATATTTAAAACCCGTGTTCTTATATGATATTTCAACTGTTTTAGGACATACACATACTGAAATCAGAACTCGGGCAAAACAACATAGCTTAAAGCTAAGTCATTATCTGCAAACGATTGACTCAGATTAATTTTTTGATTTTTTTTGCATTAAAAAGCCCGCATGACTGCGGGCTCTTAAATAGATGTTATTTAATGTCTAAAAATTAAACATCAAGATAATCCAAAATTCCTTCAGCAGCTTCACGACCTTCCCAGATTGCAGTCACCACCAAATCAGAACCACGTACCATATCACCACCTGCAAAGATTTTTGGATTAGAGGTCTGGAATTTAAATTGTTGTTTTTCAGCTGCAATGACTCGGCCAGAACCATCTAACCCAATATTTGCACCTGCAAACCATTCTGCTGGGCTGGTACGGAAACCAAAAGCCAGTAATACCGCATCTGCGGGTAAAACTTCTTCAGAGCCTGGAATCGGTTCAGGACTACGGCGACCACGGCTATCAGGGTCACCCAGCTGGGTAGTCACAACTTTTACACCCGTCACTTTACCGTTTTCACCAACGATTTCGATTGGCTGACGGTTGAACTGAAAGTCCACCCCTTCTTCACGCGCATTTTTCACTTCACGACGTGAACCTGGCATATTTTCTTCATCACGACGGTAAGCACAAGTTACCGACTCTGCGCCCTGACGGATTGAAGTACGGTTACAGTCCATTGCAGTATCACCACCGCCTAAAACGATGACTTTTTTGCCCTGAACACTAATGTATTCAGATGGATCTTTTTCCCAACCTTGTGTACGGTTAACATTTGCAATCAAGAAATCCAGTGCATCATAGACACCATCAAAATCTTCACCTGCAAAGCCACCTTTCATATAGGTATAAGTTCCCATACCCATAAATACAGCATCATAGTCTGCAAGCAATTGATCGATGGTGATATCTGTACCAATTTCAGTATTTAAGCGGAATTCAACACCCATACCTGTGAAAATTTCACGGCGGCGTTTCATCACATCTTTTTCCATTTTGAATTCTGGAATACCAAATGTAAGCAATCCACCAATTTCAGGACGCTTGTCAAATACAACAGGTTTTACCCCGTTACGAACTAAAATATCTGCACAACCTAAACCTGCAGGACCTGCACCAATAATGGCAACTTTTTTGTTGGTCCATTTTACCGATGACATATCTGGACGCCAGCCCAAAGCAAAGGCGGTATCGTTGATATATTTTTCGGCATTACCAATGGTCACAGCACCAAAACCATCATTCAGGGTACAAGCACCCTCGCATAAACGGTCTTGTGGGCATACCCGACCACATACTTCTGGCAAGGTATTGGTTTGATGGCAAAGCTCAGCCGCTTGGAAAATACGTCCTTCTGCGATCAGTTTTAACCAGTTTGGAATATAGTTATGTACTGGACATTTCCATTCACAATATGGATTACCACAGCCTAAACAACGGTGGGTTTGGTTTGCTGCAACTTCCGCTGTAAAAGGTTTATAAATTTCCACAAACTCTGCTTTGCGGACATTAATATCTTTTTTCTCTGGATCTTGGCGTGCTACATCCAGAAATTGAAAGTCATTATTCAGGCGTTCAGCCATGTCTCTCTCCGTGGGTGAGCGTGGATAACCTCATTCGCTTGTGTATATCTGCGAAGTTATCCACACCTACCTAAAATTTGAGTAGTGGAATTATTGTGGATCTGCTTGAGTTGTTTTCAAAAGCGTTTGTAAATTAGCCGCTTTTGGTTTCACCAGCCAGAATTTACGGCTATAGAAATCAAACTCGTTGCGAATCTTGTACGCCCAAGCACTACCTGTTTCAGCAATGTGTTCATCTAAGATACGAAGTAAGAATTCTTGATGTTCTTCCATCGCTTCTGTAGAAATACGGTTTAATTCAATCAATTCGTGGTTGTAGTAATCAACAAAGTCGTTATCTAAGTCAAGTACATAAGCAAAACCACCAGTCATACCTGCACCAAAGTTGTGTCCAACTTTACCCAGTACAGTCACGATACCGCCTGTCATATATTCACAGCAATGGTCGCCTGCACCTTCAATGACCGCAAACGCGCCAGAGTTACGTACAGCAAAACGCTCGCCCGCTGTACCCGCAGCAAATAATTTACCGCCTGTCGCACCGTACAAACAGGTATTGCCGATAATTGCCGTTTCTTGAGTTTGGAATGGTGAACCTTTTGGTGGGAAGATCGATACTCGACCACCTGCCATACCTTTGCCCACATAGTCGTTTGCATCACCTTCAAGGCTGATATGCAAACCACCCGCATTCCAAACACCCAATGACTGACCCGCAGTTCCTTTTAAATTCACTTTAACAGGATGTGCTTCCATACTGAGGTTGCCATAACGTTTGGCAATTTCACCTGAAAGACGCGCACCAATTGAACGGTCACAGTTACCCACAGTAAAATGGAACTCACCACCGGTACTTGCTTCAATCGCAGGTAGCATTTCTGCCACCATTTTCTCAGCAAGAATACCTTTATCAAAAGGTTCATTGCCTTGTACTTGGCAATATTGCGCTTTACCTTCCGCAGATGGGTGTGATTCTAACAATGCACTTAAATCTAAATGCGCATGTTTATCCGTTTCACCTGGCAACATCTCAAGTAGATCAGTACGACCGATCAAATCTTTCAATGATGCAACACCTAAAGCAGCCAACCATTCACGTGTTTCTTCCGCAATAAAGTGGAAGAAATTAATCAGCATTTCTGGCTCGCCAATATAATGCTCTTGACGTAAATGATCTTGCTGAGTTGCCACACCTGTTGCACAGTTATTTAAGTGACAAATACGCAGGTATTTACATCCAAGCGCGATCATTGGGGTAGAACCAAAACCAAAGCTCTCCGCACCTAAAATCGCAGCTTTAACCACATCTAAACCTGTTTTCAAACCACCATCAGTTTGTACACGTACTTTACCACGCAGGTCATTGACACGAAGTGCTTGATGCGCTTCTGAAAGACCCAATTCCCATGGTGAACCCGCATGATGAATAGAGGATAAAGGTGAAGCCGCTGTACCACCGTCATATCCAGAAATGGTAATGAAATCTGCATAGGCTTTTGCAACACCTGCTGCAATTGTTCCCACCCCTGGCTCTGATACTAACTTCACAGACACCATGGCTTGTGGATTGACTTGCTTCAAGTCAAAGATTAGCTGTGATAAATCTTCAATAGAATAAATATCATGGTGTGGTGGTGGTGAAATCAAAGTCACACCTGGAACCGAGTAACGTAAACGCGCAATTAAGCCATTCACTTTACCGCCCGGTAACTGACCGCCTTCACCTGGTTTTGCACCTTGCGCTACTTTGATCTGTAACACTTCAGCAGATGTTAAATATGCAGGTGTTACACCAAAACGACCTGAAGCAATTTGCTTAATTTTAGAGTTACGAATAGTGCCATAACGTGCAGGATCTTCACCGCCCTCACCCGAGTTCGAACGACCACCGATTGTATTCATTGCGATCGCAATGGCTTCATGTGCCTCCGGTGACAATGCACCTAAAGACATGCCAGCAGAGTCAAAACGTGGCAGAATTTCTTCAACTGATTCAACAGCTTCTAATGGTATAGAATGATCAGTTTTGAGTTTTAATAAGTCACGAATTGTCGCAATTGGACGCGTGTTCACCAACTCTGCGTATTCTTTAAAGTCAGCATAATTGCCTGAACGCACCGATTTATGCAACGCATTGATCACATCAGGATTAAATGCGTGGTATTCCTTATCAAAGACAAACTTGAGCAAACCACCTTGTTCAATTGGCTTACGTGCTTTCCAAGCAATGTCTGCTAGTTTTTTCAAGTCATTTTCAAGGTCAATAAATGTTGCACCTTTAATACGACTTGGCACACCTGTGAAGCACTTACTAACAACTTCTTCAGATAAACCGACTGCTTCAAATAACTGTCCACCACGATAAGATGCGACTGTTGAAATCCCCATTTTTGAAAGGACTTTAAGCAACCCTTTATCAATACCTTTACGGAAATTCGCTTGTGCATGAATTGGATCACCCAATAATTCACCTTTTGCAATCAAATCGTTGATCACATCATATGCCAAATATGGGTAAATCGCAGTTGCACCAAAACCTAAGATCACGGCAAACTGATGTGCATCACGTGCAAGTGCAGTTTCAACAATGATGTTTGCATCGGTACGTAAACCAGCATTAATCAAGAAGTGATGAATTGCACCCGTCACCATTGCAGCATTTACCGGTAAAAAGCCTTCACGGATTTTACGATCTGAAATGACCAATAAGGTTTTACCATCACGAATCGCTTGTGCAGCTTCTTCACAAATACGTGAAATCGCGGCTTCAAGACCTTCAGCTACAGGATAATTCAAATCGATATCTGCAATTTCGTAACCTTTACGACCAAGGGTACGAATCTGATGCATTTTAGAATTTGAAAGGACTGGGCTCGATACAATTAAACGATCTGCATGCTCTGGACCTTGTTCAAATACATTTTGCTCACGGCCAAAACAGGTTTCCAATGACATGACAATGGATTCACGTAATGGGTCAATCGGTGGATTGGTCACTTGCGCAAATTGCTGACGGAAATAATCCGTCACATGACGCACTTGGCGAGACAATACCGCCATTGGTGTATCATCACCCATTGAACCGACAGCTTCCTGTCCACTTTCAGCGATTGGACGAAGCAGTTGATCACGCTCTTCAAATGTCACCATAAACATTTTTTGAGCCGCTTTAAGGTCATCACCTTTTAAGCCTTGATCACATAAATACTCTTCAAGCTCTGGACTACCTTGTAAGCGAACTGAGTTTTCACGTAACCATTCACGGTAAGGACGCATTTTTTTCAGATGATTGCTCACATCTTTAGTATCGAGCAATTTTCCAGTCAATGTATCAATCACCAGAATTTGACCAGGACCTACACGACCTTTAGAGATCACATCTTCAGGTTCATAACCCCACACACCAATTTCTGATGCTAAAGTGATATAACCATTTTTAGTGATTACCCAACGTGCAGGGCGTAAGCCATTACGGTCTAACATACAAATTGCATGACGACCATCTTGGATCACTAGACCCGCTGGGCCATCCCAAGCTTCCATATGCTTAGAGTTGAATTCATAAAATGCACGTAAATCTGCATCTAATGTTTCAACGTTTTGCCACGCTGGTGGAACAAGCATACGTAATGCACGGAATAAATCCATCCCGCCACCCACAAGCAGCTCAAGCATATTGTCCATACTTGATGAGTCTGAGCCTGTACGGTTTACAATTGGATTCAGCTCAGTAATGCCTGGCAATAATGGGTTTTCAAACTTTGGTGTACGTGCCACTGCCCAGTTACGGTTAGCAGTAATGGTGTTGATTTCACCATTATGTGCCAAATAACGGAACGGCTGTGCCAATGGCCAACGGGGTAAAGTATTGGTTGAGAAACGTTGATGGAATACAACAATGTGTGAGTCCAAACGTTCATCAGCAAGGTCTGTATAGAATTCTGCAATATATGCAGGCATCATTAAGCCTTTATAGGTGATCACTGTAGAACACAGTGTGGTCACATAAAAATAGGGATCAGCTGTTAATTGTTGTTCTGCACGACGACGTGCCATAAGTAACTTACGGTTAAATTCAACCTCAGTCACACCCATTGGGCAATTGACAAAAATTTGTTCAAATGCAGGTAAAGACTGCATTGCGATTGAACCCAAGGCATCATTATTGGTTGGAACGATACGCCAACCAATGACTCGGCAACCTTCTTCTTCAATTTCATGGGTTAGAATTTGCTTTGCATGGGCCGCAAGTGCTGGATCTAAATTTAAAAATATCGTCCCGACCGCAAAAATTTCACTCAGTGTAATGTCACTGATCTTTTTTGCTTCTTCACGGAAGAATGCTTTAGGCATAGCCAAGAGCAAGCCACAACCATCACCGGTCTTACCATCTGCGGCAATACCACCACGGTGCGTCATACAGCTTAGACTATGAATCGCGGTCTTGACTAAATCATGACTCGCATCACCCTGCATATGGGCAATCAAGCCGAAACCACAGTTATCTTTAAACTCATCCGGTTGGTATAAACCTTGAGCGGGAGCTACAGTGTTAGGCGATGGCATGTGCATAGCGTACCCTTCTTTCTACATAGGCCCATGAAAGGGCGAAAAACATTCGAACACTCAATTACGATTTTTAAGTATTTTCTTAGCCCAAGTAAACCACTTAGTCAGAATCGAATACCAGTCTGTTTTTACTTTAATTGCAAGATTGTTTTACAACTTCCGCACTGAAATAAAGCACTCAATCAGACTTAAATCGCACACCAACTGAATCATTTCGCTCCAAAACAGGGACAATCAACTCAATTAGCGCAACAATAAAGCAAAAAATATGCCAAATTTTATTTTTGTTCACCAAATCACTAAAAGATAGTGAAATAAAGATATTCTTTAAAATTCTAAGCGTCTTATAAAGGCATTTATAGCACCATTTTTGTGCAAATATAAAATTAAATAATTAATTCTGCTTCATTTTAGAGCTAATTTTAATTAAATGGATCACTGACTTCATGTTCAGCTGGTTTTTTATCAGCAGTAGCGCCTGTTGGCTCTTTGCTGTTACCTGAAGGCTGTGCACGAGATTGCGACTTTTGTACATCTACCACATTGCCAGATGCATCACGACGGGTAATTGTAGTTTTGGTGGTCTGATTTGCAGGAGTTGAACCCGTTAAAGATGACAATGCTGATTTTGCTTGAGCCAATAGCGTTTCATCAACTACAGGTAAAGGTGCAGATTTTAATTTCACTTGATAGAGTTTATTTGCACTTGCCATTTCATCTGAGCCCAGATCATTAACTAAAGCACTATATTTTTCAAATTGGATCGCTTGTGGATGGATAGATGCTGGCAGTTTTAAATTTAATTGTTGTAACTGGCTCTTGGCCTGATCATCACTTTTAAATAGACCATAGGCTAAAACATATTGCTCTGCTTGATCTTCACCGCTTAAACGGAAATAAATAAAATTTTTACGATCCGCTTGTTTCTGTAAAAATCCCAGGATGACATCTTCATCCGAGGTCTTAAATAACTCTATCGACCAAGCTTTCTTATTTTCTTGAAAAAACTTTGTACCACGAAATTCTGCATCATGGCTGCCCGCAGTCACAATACGTGTGGTCATTTCAAGTGGACGTACTTCATCCATCAAAGCACCTAAATGCGATGTCGCAGCAACTTTTTCAGGTTGAATTTGAACTTGGGACTCTTCAATCGGATTGACCACAGTGACCAGATCTTTGGTGTCGGTCACTGCCCAAAAAACCAGTGCCACCAAAAGACAGATTAATCCACCAACCAACCAAATATATTGTCGAATATTTTGCCAATTTGTACGAATTGCTGCCATTTGGAACTAACCTTTTCTATATCTGATTCGCGAGAATCGCTTGTTTCATCAACTCAACATCAAAATCTTTAGTGATGATGGCTTGGCCGAGTTGTTTTATCAATATTAAACGAAGTTGACCATTTAATACTTTTTTATCATGTGACATATATGCCAAAAATTCATCGAGCGGAATTTTAGGACATGCTACAGGTAATTGGGCACGTTGTATGATTTTTTTTGTACGTTCCAGATCATCGGATGAAATCCATCCCATACGCTGAGACAAATCAGCAGCCATCACCATACCCGTTGCAATTGCTTCTCCATGCAACCAAACCCCATAACCGAGATACGATTCAATGGCATGACCAAAAGTATGACCTAAATTCAATAAAGCACGTTCACCTTGCTCTTTCTCATCATTGGCCACAATTCTTGCTTTATGCGCACAAGAACGATAAACAGCTTCAGCCAATAATTCTGGATTTTGGGCAATCAGCCCATCCATATGCTCTTCTAACCATGCTAAAAAGTCTAAATCACCCAGTAACGCATATTTAATCACCTCAGCCAAACCTGCTGAAAGCTCACGTTCAGGCAAGGTTTTAAGTTGTGCCATATCAGCCAAAACCACTTGAGGTTGCTGAAATGCACCAATCATATTCTTGCCTAAAGGGTGATTAATTCCGGTTTTCCCACCAACACTCGAATCTACTTGAGATAATAATGTGGTCGGAACTTGGATAAAATATACGCCTCGCTGGAAACAGGCGGAGGCAAAACCTGCCATATCACCAATCACCCCACCACCTAAAGCCAAAACCGTACAATCACGATTAAAGCCAGCTTGAAGCAAAGCATCAAAAATCAAATTGAGGTGCTGGATATCTTTATATTTCTCACCATCAGGCAAAACACATGTTGTAACCTGCTTCCCCAATTGTTGAATTGCTTCAACATAGTGCGACAAATACAAAGGCTGAACTGTGGTATTTGTAACAATCATCACTTGATGTCCCTGAATATAAGGTTCAAGCAATTCTTGAGGATTCAAATGACTACCAATAAAGATTGGATAACGACGTTCACCCAGTTCAACATGTAAAGTTTGCATGATTCTGCCAAATAACAATGAATGATAATTTACTGACTAAATAATTTCTTTTGAAACGATCAGTTGCAATATTCTCAGCGCTAAATCTCGCGCAGCACCCTGATTGGTTTCAATAATATAATGTGCAACATCTCTATACAGTGGATCTCGTGCTTTAAGTAGATCCTTTAACTTTTGCTCAGGATTCTCGACTTGCAATAAAGGACGATTTTTATCTCGATGTGTACGTAATAATTGGATTTCTACAGGGGTATATAAATAAATCACAATACCTCTATGCTTGAGATATTCTCGATTCATGGCTTGAGTAACAGCACCACCACCTGTTGCAACCACTAAATTTTTTTTTGATGTGAGCTCATCAATCACGATTGTTTCTCTTGTACGGAAACCTTGCTCGCCTTCTTTTTCAAAAATCCAAGGAATAGATGCCCCAGTTTTTCTTTCTATTTCATGATCGCTGTCTAAAAACTCACGACTTAACAGTTCCGCTAGATGCCGACCAACTGTTGTTTTTCCTGCTCCCATGGGCCCTACCAAATAAATATTTGGTAGGGTTTCCAACTCTTTGCTTGGCAAGGAGTCACCTATCGAATTGCTTTCATTGAAAGTATATTAATGATTTCTGGTACGACTGTCATTAACAATTCTTGGTGTCACAAAGATTAATAACTCTCGTTTATTATCAGACTTTACATCCTTTCTAAACAATCGCCCTAGATAAGGAATATCGCCTAAAAATGGAACTTTAGTCTGACTGTTTTTAGTTTCTTGTTCAAAAATCCCACCTAATACCACGGTTTCTCCATCATCGACTAAGACATTGGTATTGATTTCATTCTTGTTAATCGCCACATTTCCATTCACTATTTGGCCAGCTGAGTCACTTGTGACATTTAGCTGCATTTGCACTTTCCCTTCTGGAGTAATACTTGGTGTAACATCCAAACTAAGCAAAGCATCTTTAAATTCAGTTGTTGCAACGGCACTGCCTCCTGCCGTTTGCGTTGACTGATATGGAATTTGTTGACCCGAAGCAACTTTGGCTTTTTGTTTATCTGCAGTCATCACTTTTGGTGTTGAAATCACTTCCCCATAACCATCAGCTTGTAAAGCCGATAATTCTAGGTCTAACATAAAATCAGACATACTAATTAAACCAAATGCAATCTTACTTGCACCCGCAGTGGTGACACCAAGATCTACATTTAAATTATCAGGGCGAGTAATGGTATATTTACCATTACTATCTGGGGTTTTTAAATCCCAAAGTGTTTGATCACTTCCACCAACCAGCAAATCATTATTCTTGGTAATCCCTTGAGATAAAATGCCCCACTTTACCCCCATTTCTTTGGTAAAATCTGTCGTAGCACGAACAATACGTGCTTCAACCATGACTTGTTTTACCGAAATATCCAATAGATCAATCATTTTACGGATTTTATCAATATTATTTGCAGTATCATTAATAATTAATGTATTTGTTCGTGTATCTGCAACCGCACTTCCTCTTAAGCTCAGTAGACTTTCTAAAGCTAAAGAATCTGTATTATTGGTATTATTCGCCTGCGCACCTTTAGGGTTTCTAGAGTCCTGTAACAGTTTAAGAACTTCTGCAACTTTTGCATAATTAAGTTGAATATATTCAGTTTGAATCGGTGCTAATTTTACACTTTGTGCAATCGCTTTGGCTTCATCTTCTTCTGCTTTAATCAGCTCGGTGACAGGCGCAATCCAAATCACACTACCATTACGGCGCTTATCTAAATTTTTGGTTTTTAAAATAATATCTAAGGCCTGATCCCAAGGTACATCTTTTAAACGTAAAGTAATATTACCTTGAACCGAATCCGCAGCCACCATATTAATACTGGTAAAATCAGCAAGTAGCTGTAGCACACGGCGTACTTCAATATCTTGAAAATCAAGCGAGATTTTCTTACCAGTATAAGATTGACTCACATTGGGACGATTTACTTTATTTTCTACAGGACGCTTTAAACTCACGGTTAATTTATTTTCCGCTTGGAAAGCCATATATTCATAGCTACCCGAAGATTGAATGGTGATTACACCATTGGAACCATCATTATAAGCATCCACAGAAGAAACTGGGGTCGCAAAATCATTGACATTTAATCGACGAATTAAATGTGCTGGAATTTTATTCCCTAAGGTTCGAATAACAACTTTACTGCCCTGTTGTTGCACATCCACAGGTGTATTTGCACCAGACAGATTTACAATAACCTGGCCCTCACCCGCATTGCCACGCTGAAAACCGATATCTGCGATGCCTTGATTTTGTTTATTCAGCGTAGATGCAGATGAGGCATAAGTCGGTAAAGCAGCAGCTTGATTGGCATTGTTAATCTTTAAAATAAAGGTATTCCCTTCAACACGTGTTGTAAAAGAACCACTATTTTTTAAATTTACCGTTAAGCGTGAACGTTGATCATCGGCCGCAATATCCACCGTCGACGCTTCTTCACTTGCCACAGCAATAGACGGCTGATTGATCGTTTGCTTCGCCTGATCAAAATCCAAAATCAGTCGAGATGGATTATCCAATTGATAGGCTTGAGGCTGTGGCGGTAAGCCATTAAACATCACCCGAATTTCTGTACCTTGCCCCGGTATTTTCATCGGTACAATATTGGTCATGGTTGTTTGTGCTGCTGCAACCTGCATAATCGCAATTGACACTGCCGCCATAGTAAATTGACGAAGTTGACTATTCATAAACTTACCATCCCCGTTAAAGATATTTTTCAAACTCTTTTTCATTTTTATTCCTTTATTCCGTTTTAATCTATTGGACCGATTAGAACTAGACTCCGTGGTCTTTCTATATAACCGTCTCGACCATCTGGAACAATTTCCAATAAATCAATACGGGTCGGCGTAATTTCAATAATTCGCCCCTGATTCATGCCCATGTAATTGCCAAGTTGTACCCGCTCAATCTCACCATCTGGTGTTTTGATCAAACCCACGGTCTGACCAACGGCCCCTTTCATACTTCCTTTCAGTGTTAATGACTCCAAAGGATAGCTTTCAAGCGGCTGTGGCTGTCTTGAAAAATTCGGGTAGACGCGCTTGCCTGACATGATTTTCAATTCATTTGCTAATGAGTTTGGCAAAAATGGGCTGCGTAACTGTTGAGCAGAATAATTAAAACTTGGCACTGGATTAAATACTGGCGCAGGTTCAATCGGCAATGGTTGCTGATTTCTAATATTTGCCATTTCTTGATTAACGGCATCAATTCTAGAATCGCACCCCACCAACAGCATCGCAAATGAGATTCCACAAACTATTTTACTGAGCTGTTTCATTGTGGCGTCCCTCCTTGCTGAGGTGTCGTTGTCTGCGCAGCAGTATTGACAGATTTATTTATCTTCTGCTCATCAGCACCGATATAGCGATAGGTTTTTGCTTTAATTGTATAGTCAATCACTGGCACATCAGATTTTTTATCTTGGCTAGGTGTTCCTGTAATTGTGAAATCATGCAAAGTGACAATACGTGGTAACGCCGCCAGACTACTTGCAAAACTGCCGAATGAATGATAATCCCCTGTTGCATCAATCGAAATTGGCTGCTCAATAAAGAACTCCTGCTTCACTTCTGGTTCTAATTTGATATTCTTAAATTTCAAACCAGAACTTACTCCTGTCACGTTAATGTCTTCAACCAGACTCGGAATTTCAGTTTCTTTAGGAAGCTGTTCTAATTGCTGATTAAAATTTGCTTCCATTTGTTGCAATTGCGCTTGATATTGCTGCAAGTTTCTTAATTTAGAATCCTTTTCTTTAAATTCATTTAATAAGTTTTGTTCAACTGTACGCGCTTGATCAATTGCATCTAATTTAGGTCTAATTGCTAAAAAATAGCCAATTGCACACACCAAAAAAAACAAGAATACCCAACAAGTTACTTTAACGGATAGAGGCCAACTGCCATAGTTATTCATATCCAAGGTATTAAACTGTTGAAAAAACTTCTCAACGGTCATCTTGTTCTTTTTTGGAGCATCATTTACAGATGATTCTAATTGCTCAAAATCTTCACGACTCATTTTGCACCCCCAGCAGCTGGAACTTGTTCAGCTTTAGTTGTATCCCCATCTGCAGTCGCTGCTATTTCACCGATATCTACAGTCACAACAAAACTTCCATATGATTCTTCCACACGAGGAATCACCGAAGTCTGTTCTTTATTTTTATTTTCATCTGCGGCTAAGAATGAATTCATAAACGCATTTCGATACCATTCAGAAGCTTCTAATCCACGCAACAATTCAGCAACTGTGTTTGGACTTTCAGCTTTCCCCTCAATGGTAAATTTATCGCCCACACGACTAAATTTTGTGATGTACATTTGTGCAGGGACAATCCGAACCAATTCATCAACGAGGCGAACAATCACAGGACGTTGACCTTGTAAGCCTTGAATCAGTTTCATCCGTTCAATAATGGCATTACGACGTTCTTGTAAACCATCTAAAGTTTTTAATTGCGTATCTAAATTTTGATTGGTACTGGTCACCAATTGATTGGCTTGCTCCTGATCTTCTAACTTATGATCAAAATAGAACCACGCCAATAACACTGTAACTAAGCCAATCAGTGCAACCCCAACACATATTGCAACAAATTGCTTCTTCTTCTGTTCTCTTAGCTCATCACGCCAAGGGAGTAAGTTAATCTTTGCCATTAATCAAAACTCCTCAAAGCCAAACCACACGCAACCATTAAAGAAGGTGCATCATTTTCTATTTTTTTTAAGTCAATTTGTGGTGAAAACCCCATCTGCAAGAAAGGGTTTGCAATCGTGACCCGATAACCGAGTTTTTGTTGTAATAATTTTGCCAACCCAGGAATATTGGCATTACCACCCGCCAATAAAATATGGTCGATCTCGTTAAACTGAGAAGATGAAAAGAAAAACTGTAATGAACGAGCAGCTTGTTGTACCACTGCTTCTAAAAACGGCATTAAGACTTCTGTTTCAAAATCGTCAGGTAAAGTCCGATCTTTTTTGGCCCGACCAGCTTCATCATAAGACAAGCCATAGCGGTTCTGTACATCTTGAGTCAGCTGCTTGCCACCAAAAACTTGCTCTCGGGTATAAATGATCTTGCCATTTTGCATCACAGACAAGGTGGTCATGGTATGGCCGATATCCAAGATACCCACAAGATTTACACCGATTGGTAAGGTATCGGAAAAGACATCAAAAGCACGCTCAATTGCATAACTTTCTACATCTGCAATTTTAGGTGATAAGCCTGCGATTTCTAAAACTTCAACACGAGAATCAATATTCTCTGCACGTGTTGCAACAAGTAACACATTGACTCGATTTGGATTTGCTAGCTTATCTTTTAACACTTCAAAATCTAAACTGACTTCATCCAGCGGGAAAGGGATATATTGTTCAGCATCCATTCGAATCTGAACTTCTCTTTCCTCATCCGACATATCGGCATCCATTTCGATGATTTTGTGAATCACCATAGATGTAGGTACAGCAACCGCAACATTTTGCGATTGAGGATTGCCAATATTGACAGCCCTTTCCAACGCATCAGCAACTGCTTCAGGATTAAGAATGTTTTTTTCAACAACACTCCCATCAAGCAGTGGACTTAATCCATAACTTTCAACCCAGTAACGACCGTTCTTAACAGAGAGCTCTAAAATCTTTACAGTAGTAGAACTAATATCTACTCCTATTAACCCCTTATTTGGCTTACGATATAGTCTAAGCACGATTGATTTCCTATTATTTTTTTATCCCCAATAAATAACACAAACCGACTGCATTTGGTCTTAATTTTTTACAGATACAATATCCCATCTAACAATCCATCACATGAGAAGCTATACTGAACGCAATTAGTTTGCCATTAGCTATTATTAAAACTTACTTGTTATGAAAAAGCTATCTTGTTCAGGTTATATTCATCCCTTTTTTTTGCTGATTATCATTATTTTAGTCGCAATTCCGATGGGCTTTTATGGAATGTATCTATATATTGCCCCATCACTACCAGAAATGAGCTCTTTAAAAAAGGCGCCATTGCTTAAACCTTTGCAAGTTTATTCAGCAGATAATCAGCTGATCGCTGAATATGGTGGCAAGCTTTCGGTGCCTGTTGAGTACAAGCAGATCCCACCGCATTTCATTCATGCCTTCCTTGCTGCTGAAGATTCATCGTTCTTCGAACATAGCGGGATTAGCTTTAAAGGCTTAGGGCGTGCAGTGAGTGAAAGTGTCACTGGATCAAATGTACAAACAGGTGGCTCAACAATTACCATGCAGGTGGCTAAAAATTATTATTTATCACCTGAACGAACACTTAAGCGCAAACTTACCGAAGTTTTTTTGGCACGTAAAATAGAACAAAATCTATCGAAAGAAGAAATTTTATCTTTATATGTCAATAAAATATTTTTGGGTAAAAATGCTTATGGTATTGCTGCTGCTGCAAAAATTTATTATGACAAAAGCTTAGATCAACTCAGTGTCGCACAAATGGCGATGATTGCGGGCTTACCCAAAGCACCATCAAAATACAATCCTGTAGTGAATCCTGAACGCGCATTAGAACGTCGCAACTGGATTCTTGGCCGCATGTTACAACTTGGCTATCTTAAACAAGCAGAATACGAAAAAGCTGTCGCTGAGCCGATTAATCTGAGTATGCCTGATCGCGGCTTAAGTAATCGATTTCCCTATGTAGGTGAAATGGTTCGCTCAGAATTGGTTGAAAAGTTTGGTGAACAAGCAATTGATTCGGGTTATAAAGTTTATACAACGGTCAACAGCAAACGCCAACAATATGCAGAAGATGCAGTACAAAAAGGCTTGGAAGATTATGATCGTCGTCATGGATGGCGTGGTGCTGAAGCACATGATAAACCTTTAAAAGAATTCATTGCTTATGCCAATACCTACCCTGCTGAAGTCATCAAGGTAGGCAGCAATAGTTTTGATGCCAAAATGCAAGATGGTTCAACAGTGACTGTGCCTTGGTCAGGTATGTCTTGGGCAAGAAAATATATCAATGCCAATGCAGTTGGTGGGGCACCAAGCCGCGCTTCGCAGATTGTAAGTGTTAAAGATATTATTCGCTTACGTCCCAATGAAAATAAAACCGCGTGGTCATTGGTTCAAACACCGAAAGCACAAGGTCAACTCATTGCAATCAACCCGAATGATGGTTCAATTGAAGCTGTGGTGGGTGGATACAACTTTTACCAATCTAAATTTAACCGCGCAATACAAGGTTGGCGTCAACCAGGTTCAACCATTAAGCCATTCGTCTATGCACTGGCGCTTGAACGCGGTATGACCCCTTATACCATGGTCAATGACAGCCCTATTACGATTGGTCGTTGGTCACCAAGAAACTCAGATGGTCGTTATTTGGGTATGATTCCTTTGCGTCGTGCGTTGTACTTATCTCGTAATACGGTATCTGTACGTTTATTACAAAGCGTAGGCGTAGAACGTGCGCGCCAATTATTGATGGATTTTGGCCTACAAGAAGATCAAATCCCACGTAACTTCACGATTGCGCTCGGTACCCCACAAGTACTTCCAGTTCAAATGGCAACTGGCTATGCCGCAATTGCCAATGGTGGATATCGCATTCAACCGCATTTCATCAGCCGTATTGAAGATGCTTATGGCAAAACCATTTATGAAGCAGCGCCTGAATATGCGTGTATTCCATGTATCAATCAAAAAGAGACGGTAGTCGATACCCAAGCCATCACCCCTGATGATGAAGTGATTGAAGGTGCAAACCTTACAGTGGATGAGGTTCAAACCCCACTAAGCAAAGAAGAACAAAGTAAATATCGTCAAGCACAACGGATTTTAAAATCACAATCGGCTTTTGATATGGCAAATATTCTTCGTGATGTGATTGTGCATGGTACTGGTCGTGCAGCACTTAAAATTGGTCGCGATGACATTGGTGGTAAAACAGGGACAACCAACGATGCTAAAGATGCGTGGTTTGCTGGCTTCAACGGCAAATTAGTTGCGATTGCTTGGGTCGGTTTTGACCAGCCTTCAACACTTGGTCGTCGTGAATATGGTGGGATCGCAGCGCTTCCAGTTTGGACAGGCTTTATGGGTAAAGCCTTAAAAGACACGCCATCTGCTTGGGTACATTTTGATAAAAATGCCAAAGCACCAATCTCTCGTGAAGAACGTAATCAGACACAAGTTGAAGGTGCTACTCAAAATGAAGGCAATGGTTCATCACCGCCTTTAGCCCGTCCAATCTTTAAACCTGCACCTGTTACACCATCACGTAATTCATCAAATGACTTTGAAGACTTACCTGATGAAGGTTCAGATCAACCGCTCAAACCGAACAAAGTAACACCGCCTGCAATGAATCAAGGCAGTGCAAAACGAGAAAGTGATTCTCTTGAGAATTTGATTAATGAAGTTCAATAATTAGTTTCTCAAATAAAAAATGCCATCAATTGATGGCATTTTTTTATGGCTTAGTTTTTTATTATTTTTTCTGAAAAATATAAATTTGAAAGGCTGCCTTTAACATCGTTTTAACTTGTGCTTCCAAAACTAACCGCTTTTCAGGTTTTGCTTTATAAGCGTAAGGAGTCATCGCAATCAGGTTTTTGAGTTGTGCTTGATCCAGCTCAAACGTCGTTTCGATAATCGGCTGCTCTATTAATTCAAAAGATGCCTGTAATTGCGTGACAAACTTTTGCGGTTCATGGGCTTTAACTTCATCAAACAAGCCCTGACGCATCCCATATAAATGCTCTGGTGCAGGTGTTACCACCATCAAATAAGCCTTCGGCATAAGTACTCGGAGTATTTCTTCTTCTGGGATCGGGCTAAATAAGCTGGTACACAAATCAATCGAATGATCCAAAACAGGTAGAGTCGCTCCTGTTCCCACAATCCATGTTACATCTTTATTGAGTTTTGCAGCAACTTGAACCGCATTTTTTGCAATATCAACCCCAATACATTGCATCACTTGATGTTGCATTGCATCGGTATAGTAGCCTTCACCACAGCCGATATCCAGCAGGTTTTTAACCTGTAACTCACGAATTTTCTCAACCACGGCTTGCTGTAAAGGTGCATAAAATCCACCACTTAAAAATCCACGTCGTGCTTGTACAGATTCAGGCGTATCCCCTGGATTTTTACTATGCTTATGTTGTACTACATGTAAATTTACATAGCCTTGTTTTGCCACATCATAACTATGATTATTTACACAGCGCCAAGTCCGATCCGATAGGCTCAATGCCTCACGACATACAGGGCACATCAACAAATTCATCGTATTCTCCAAAAGATATTTTTAGGCCATAAAAAAAGCCGGCAAATGCCGACTTTTCAAATCACTTTGGCTTAACGTAATTTTAATGTCATTAGACCTAAAACTACCAGCATAATTGTGATAATCCAAAAACGGATCACCACTTGAGTCTCACGCCAGCCTTTTTTCTCATAATGATGGTGCAACGGTGCCATAAGAAATACACGTTTATTGCGCATACGTAATGATCCGATTTGTAAGAATACCGAGATTGCTTCTACTACAAAGACCCCGCCCATAATTGCAAAGACGATCTCTTGACGAACCATTACCGCGATAGTGCCCAGCATTGCACCCAATGATAATGCACCGACATCTCCCATAAAGACTTGGGCTGGATGCGCGTTATACCAAAGAAATGCTAAACCCGCTCCAATCATTGCAGCACAAATAATCACCAGCTCAGAGGTATATTTTACATAGGGAATATGTAAATAATTGGCAAAGCGTATATCACCTGCCAAGTATGCAAAAACACCTAAACCTGCGGCAACCAAAACAATCGGCATGATCGCCAGACCATCTAACCCATCGGTCAAATTCACTGCATTTGACCCACCATTGATTACCAGATAGGTAAAAATAATGAAGCCAATACCCAATGGAATTGAAGACAATGGAATACTCAGATTTTTAAAAAATGGTATCAACAAATCCAGCATATTCGCTGTATGTACGGGGCTGTCTTGCTGAGTTGCAATGATATACAACGCAATACCCGCCCCCAAAGAGCCAACCGAAGTCCAAAAGAATTTCTTCTTGGCAGGTAAACCCGCATTGTCTTTATAACGGACTTTAATCCAATCATCCGCCCAACCTACAGCACCAAAGATCACCATAACAGCCAAGACAATCCATACATAAGGATTGGATAAATCTGCCCAAAGCAAGGTACTGATCCCGATCGAAAGCAGAATTAAAATCCCGCCCATTGTCGGTGTACCCATTTTTTTGGCATGATTTTCAGGTGCATATGAACTGACAGCCTGACCATATTTGAGCGCTTGTAATTTACGGATCATTACTGGTCCCAAGGCCCAACCAATCGCAAGTGCAGTCAATACACTGAGCAATGCTCGTAACGATAAGTATCGAACAACTTGGAACGCGTTCTCATAACCCGCCAAGTGTTGAAATAACCAATACAGCATTAAACTTTCTCCATCAAATCAGCCATCAACGTTTCCATATGGGTATAGCGAGAACCTTTAAACAGGAAACTCATGGACTGTGGTTGATGTGTTGCAATTAAACTTAACAATAAAGGTAAAGCTTGTTCTTGGCTAAGAAAAGCTTGTAATTTTTTACCATATTGAGTGCTTCGCGCACCTTCTTGTGTAGCAGGAGCAAACTCACCTACTGCAACAACAAATTGAATCCCATCCACTGAAACCAGATCACGACCCAACATATAGTGTTGCTGCGCAGCAGTATCGCCTAGTTCACCAATATCGCCAATCACCATCACTTTGATCCCTTGCTGTTGCGCAAGTACTTCAGCTGCTGCACGCATTGAAGTCGGGTTGGCATTATAGGTATCATCAATAAATAAATGCTTGTGCTTATGAATAAAATTCAAACGCCCTTTTGCACCTTGTGCCGACTCCAAGCCGATCACAATATCGTCTAAACCAACACCAATCGCTAAGGCAAATGCTGCCGCTGCTTCTGCATTATGGACATTATGTTCACCTGCAAAAGGAAGATTGACGGTTCTTGCACCTTGAGGCGTATTAAGGGTAAAGATTGCAGACTGTGCGTATAACTGAACATCTGTTGCAAAGACCTCGCCACCCTGTCCAAAACTTAACACTTGCTCAGTGTCTACCACTTGGCGAATCGTATCGGTAAAATCATCCTGAGCAGGAACAATTGCTGTTCCAGCTTGATCAATATGACGGTAAATTTCAGATTTGGCACGGCAAATTCCATCACGTCCACCAAATTCGCCTAAATGCGCAGTTCCAATATTTAAAATACCAGCAACATGTGGCTGTACAAGATTTGAGGTGTAATCAATTTCACCTTGATGGCTTGCACCAAGTTCCATCACCGCATATTGATGCTCTGAACGCAGCTCCAATAGCATCATTGGCACACCAAGATCATTATTTAAATTGCCACGTGTAATCAAGGTCGGGGCTAAACGTGAAAGAATACTCCCCAACATCTCTTTGGTGGTGGTCTTGCCACTACTGCCTGTAAGTGCAATCACTTTTAATTGTGGATGTTGAGCACGACGATACGCGCCTAAATGCCCCAATGCCAAACGTGTATCTGCCACGACAAGTTGACAGATATTTACATCAACAGGATGGCTCACGATGGCAATTTGGCAGCCATTCGCAGCCACTTGGGCAACAAAATCATGTGCATCAAAACGCTCACCTTTGAGCGCCAAAAAAGCATCACCTAATTCAGCATGACGTGAATCAGTCAAAATACGTTTAATTTCACCTTGTGGTGCTTGATCTAAATACCAATAACCTTGAGTTGCTTCAGCAAGTTGTGCTGCTGACCATGGCTCCAAAGGCACAGTACTGGTGGTAGAGGTGTGCATCTCTTATTCCTAATGAGCTGGATAAGCTGAATTGGGTTTATGGTGTTGTGCGTCTATTGCCGATTGCACTTCAACGACATCGTCAAACCAATGACGAACACCATCAATTTCTTGATAATTTTCATGCCCTTTTCCAGCAATCACAACAATATCACCTGATTGGGCAAGTTTTACTGCATATTTGATTGCTTCACGGCGATCACGAATTTCGTGAACCTCATGCTGGCTAAAATCAATTTCATGCTTCATATCGGCAAAAATTTGCTCAGGATTTTCTGTACGCGGATTATCTGAAGTGATCATCACAGGATTGGCTTGTTCCAAAGCTGCTTTGGTCATCAATGGACGTTTACCGCGATCACGATCACCACCACAACCAAAGACGGCCCAAAGCTGATTTTCAACATGACGTTTTAAGGTTTTTAAAACCTGAGTTAAAGCATCTGGTGTATGTGCATAATCCACCACAAACAGACGATCCTGATCACGAATCACCTGCATACGTCCTGGTGCACCTTTCAAATTAGGTACGGTTGCGATAAGTTGTTTTAAATCAAAACCTGCTTGTTCAGCAACAATTAAACTGGCCACCAAATTTTCAATATTAAAATGCCCCAGCAATGGGCTATTCACGGTAAATTCAGCTTTGGCTGTTTTGAGATGGAATGTTGCCCCATCTAGGCTATATTTAATTCCAAATACTTGGTAATCAGCCGCTTTAGAGGTTGAATAAGTCAATACTTTCGGATGTGACAGATTACTGCTTGCCGCATTCATCATCAGATCTGCATGCGCATCATCTATGTTAATCACTGCAACTTTTAACGCAGCAAATTTAAACAGCAAAGCTTTCGCTTCAGCATAGGCTTCAAGCGTCCCGTGATAATCCAAATGATCTCGACTCAGATTACTATATGCAGCAATCTCAATATCACAACCATTTAAACGACCTTGTTCCAAACCATGAGAACTTGCCTCAATTGAAGCGAATTCGGCACCTTGCATAGCAAAATCATGCAAAAGATTTTGTAAATGTAATGCATCTAAAGTGGTATGCGAAGACGCTTCTAGGTTTGGTAAAATCCCGTTCCCCGTAGTTCCCATCACTGCACATTTTTTATTTTGTAATGCCAGTAATTCTGCAATGAGGCGTGAAATCGTAGTTTTACCATTGGTTCCCGTGACTGCAAGAATTCGCGCAGCTTTTACAGGGGATGTCGCTTGTAAATATTGTTTTTGCCATTGTCCCATCAACTGACGAACATCTGGGCAGATCAATGCAAATTCAAAACCTAAATCTGTTTCACTAATAATGGCCAATGCGCCTTTGTCTAAAGCGATTTGAGCGAATTGTGCCGTTTTTTCTGGTTGCGAATAACTGGTCAAAGCAATAAAAATTTGCCCTTGTTGTATATAACGACTATCTAAAGAAAAGCCATTAAATGACTCAGACATCCAAGCCTTTGTATTATCAACTTTATAAATATCTTGAAAATTAATCATTATGGTTTACCTATGGCTTGGCCTTAGCCGTTTCAAGAGGTTTATCTAAAGGCACATTCATTAAACGTAAAGATTCTTGCATAATTCGAGCAAACACTGGAGCTGCAACCAAACCACCATAGTATTGTCCACGCGGATTTTCGACTACAACAATAACCGCCAAACGAGGATCACTAATCGGCGCCACACCGGCAAATAAAGCACGGTATTCAGTATTCGAATAGCCTCTATGGTCAGGACGTAACTTGTGTGCTGTACCTGTTTTACCACCCACGCGATAACCAGGAATATTGGCTTGTTTTGCAGTACCACCAGGCATCGTAACTTGCTCTAACATCAACAAAACTTCATCAGCAATTTTAGGCGCTAAAACCTGTTTGCCTTTGGGCTGATCGTTTAATTTATAGAGACTTAAAGGATATTCCACACCATGATTGGCCAACATCGCATAGCCTTGCGCCAACTGTAAAATCGTCGCATTTAAACCATAGCCATAAGCCATTGTACCAATTTGCGAAGAATTTAACTTTTCAGGTGGAAGCACTAAACCTCCACTCTCACCAGGGAATTTAACCGCCGAACGCTGACCAAAACCGACCTTTCTAAAGAAACTTGGCAAGGTTTCTTTTGGTAAAGACAAAGCAATTTTTGCCGAACCGACGTTCGAGGACTTGATAATCACACCAGTGACGGTCAACGAACCATAGTTATGCGTATCACGAATGGTATGTGAACCTAAACGCATCGAACCTGGGCTGGTACTAATCACCGAGTTTGGGGTATATTTGCCACTTTCCAAACCCGCTGCAATGGTAAAAGGTTTCATGGTTGAACCCGGTTCAAACATGTCAATTGCACCACGGTTACGCATGGCATCTTTATTACTTAAGCCATTTTTATCGTTGGGGTTATAAGAAGGCCAACTCGCCATAGCCAGAATTTCGCCCGTTTTTACATCCACAGCAATTGCGGAAGCAGAACGTGCATTATTGGCAACACCCACCGCAGTCAACTCACGATACATAATATATTGCAAACGTGAGTCGATACTTAAGGTGATGTTCTCCCCTGCTTTCACTTCTTTTACAACTTCAGGGGTGGTAATACGATTACCATGTTTATCACGAGAAATCTTTTGCTCACCATCTTCACCAGCCAGACGGGAGTTTAACTGCATCTCTAAACCTTCAATCCCCGTCCCTTCACTATTGGTGAGACCAATAATTTGCGCATTGGGTTGCGGCTGAGGATAATAACGTTTATAGGTTTTCTCGGCATAAACGCCAGCAAATTTATGTTGGGTAATAAAATCTGCTTGTGGTGGCGGAACTTCTTTTTTAAGTACCAAATAACGAGAACGTGGACGTTCATTTAAACGTTTTTTTAAGTCTGCACGATCAAGACCGACCGCATCTGCCAATTCATCTAAATTTAAATTTTCATCAGGCAATTGGCGTTTGAGTTTACGACTGTTAGGTGTCTTCTGTAATTCAGCCGTAATGGTATCAAACTGTTTTTTAGTCTCAAAATATTCGCGCGGATCAATCACCACTTTCATGATTGGAGAACTGATTGCCAAAGGCACGCCATGACGATCACTAATCACACCACGCATGGCTTTTAATGTTTCAGAACGTAGAATATTGGCATTGGCTTTATTTTGTAAAAAGTCTTTATTAATCACTTGCACATAAAATGCACGTCCGACCAAGCCGACAAAACATAAAAGCACCACACCCCACATTAAATAGAAGCGCCACATATCTATCGATACAGTACTTTTCTGGGTAATGGAAGGCTGCTTTTTACGTGGCTGCCGAGTCGGTTTAGTTTGCTTATCTGCCATACAGATGCCTTACTTCTTCTGCTCTGATTCAGTTGGTAATGAAATGACAACTGTTTGCGCAGCTGGCGGTGAATACATTCTCAATTGTGTTACTGCGCGTGTTCCTATTTGCGCAGTTGCACCAAATGTTTGTTGTTCAATGAGCAAGCGTCCCCATTCCGCATTGATATCTTCACGTTCACGCATATAACTATTTAAATCACGAAAATCATGACGATAAGCAAAGACTTGCAACACCACCATAAAGGCACTGATCAACACTGCGACAACCAATACGCCATAAACAATCGCTTTTTTTATTGCCAGCTTATGACTTGATTCTTCTATAATTTCTTGTTTCATTCTGCGCCTTTTTGTTCTAAGCGTTCTGCAACTCGAAGCCAAGCACTACGTGAACGAGGATTGGCTTTGACTTCTTCCTCACTGGCACGAATTCTGTCAACTTTTTTCAGTCGACGAGTATCTTGTACTTTTTGAGGCAATCCCCAACCATTATCTTCTGGTAACGTTGATTCTTTTTGAATAAATTGTTTAATAATCCGGTCTTCAAGTGAATGGAAACTAATGACGGCCAAACGTGCATTTGATTTTAACAAATCTACGGCTTGAGGTAAAAAGGTATGTACATCATCGAGTTCTTTATTAATTTCAATACGAATAGCTTGGAACGTTCGTGTCGCAGCATGTTTATTCTTTTCCCACTTTGGATGCGCAACTTTCACAATTTCCGCTAATTTTCCCGTGGTTTCAATATAACCTGCTTGCTTGATCGCACGTGCAATACGACGACTATAACGTTCCTCACCATATTGAAAAATCACATTGGCCAAATGTTCTTCGTCTACATCCACTAGCCAATCTGCGGCTGTTTGTCCTTGAGAATTATCCATACGCATATCAAGTGGTCCATCTTTCATAAAACTAAAACCACGATCTGCTTGATCTAGCTGTGGTGATGACACCCCTAAATCTGCCATAATCCCATCGACTTGATAAATATCTAATTGATTTAATTCTTGTTGTAAATCTGCAAAACTGGCATGAATAATTTTAAAACGAGGATCTTCTTTTTCTAACTGATATGCCACTTCTAACGCTTGTGGATCTTTATCAAAAGCATAAACTTTTGAATATTCATCTAATTTAGACAACAATAAACGGGTGTGTCCACCACGTCCAAATGTCCCATCCACGTAAATTCCTGTATTGCGATCTGCAAGTAAAGCATCGACAGTTTCATGTAGTAATACAGAAATATGAGACATAATTATGGTTTCAGTTTAAGCAAAAAAAGTAACTGCACATTATTACCTTGTTTTGCCAAAGCTCCAAACGACTTTTTGTAGGGAAATATTACTTTTTATAGAGAAAACCGTTTTAAAGTGCTTTTTATAAAAGTTCAGTACAAAAAATAGCTCATCCATCCTGCGATAAAGCGTTATCGTGTCTTGAGCATTTTTACATCACCATTGTCAAAATACGCTGAAACACGCCAACCTTGTCGGAGATAAAATTCAAAAGCACGACTTTTGTGATCGGTTTCCAAGCAAATTTCTTGAAAAGATTCAAATAATAAATCTTCTGCTTTTTTCAAAAGTACAGTTCCGACACCTTTGGCTTCAAAATCAGGGTGGACAAACATGGCAAATACGCTGCCGTCGGTTAAATCTACGATCGAAAAACCACACACTTGATGCTGCACCTCTGCAAGCCAGACAGTCGAAGTATTTTGAATTAAATCCAATATGACCGACTCAGTGATACCCAGTTCAGTCAGTTGTTGTTTTGACAAATGGTTTTCTTTGACTGACGTTCGTATATCAAAAATAACCTCAATATCATTTTCAGTCGCAAGCCTTAGCGTAATATCCATAGTTTAAATTGATTACTCACTTTGATATTAGTCTAACTGATTCATAACAGATTGAAAAAACCTCCTAAAAAGGAGGTTTTTTCAATCAAAATAGTGGATGCTCAGCGCTTGCTATTATAAATCTGATCGAAAACACCGCCATTGGCAAAGTGCGTCTGCTGTGCTTTTGCCCAACCACCAAAGACTTCATCAATGGTAAATGTTTTCAGTACAGGGAATTGGTTGGAATATTTAGCTAAGATTTTTGCATTGCGCGGGCGATAGAAATGACGTGCTGCCATATCTTGACCTATTGGAGAATACAAATAGTTAATATAACCCGTTGCTAACCATTTATTGCCATTCTTCTCTACTGTTTTATCAACAATTGCCACTGACGGTTCAGTCAAAATTGACATCGATGGATAGACAATATCAAATTTATTGCCAGATGCTTTCTTACTCACCATGGCTTCATTTTCCCAAGTCAGTAAAACATCACCAATCCCACGTTCAGCAAATGTGGTCATCGATGCACGTGCAGCTGGATCCATAACTTTTACGTTATGGTACATCTTAGAAACAAACTCACGTGCTTTAGCATCATTACCACCCGGTTGTTTAAGTGCATAGCCCCAAGCTGAGAGATAGATCCAGCGTGGTAAACCGCCTGTTTTAGGATTAGGGGTAATGATTTGTACACCAGGTTTGGTCAAATCTGTCCAATCCTTGATACCTTTGGGATTGCCTTTGCGTACTAAAAACACAACGGTAGACGTATACGGTGCTGAGTTATTTGGAAATTCTTTTTCCCAACCTGGATTAATTTGACCTGATTTCACAATTTCGTTGATATCATTGGCCAAAGCTAAGGTCACTACATCACCTTTTAAGCCATCAACCACGGCACGCGCTTGTTTTCCCGAACCACCATGCGATTGTTTAAAATCAACAGTCTTGCCTGTACGAGATTTCCAGTAAGCACCAAATGATTTATTAAACTCATCATAAAACTCACGCGTTGCATCATAAGACACATTTAAAAATTCACGGTCAGCAGCATAACTTGCTGTCGTTGCAACAGTTAATCCCGTCGCAATAACCACAGCACTCATCAGTGCTTTAAAATTAGTTTTCATATTATGAGTGCTAACATCGCTAAAATTATTCTAAATATATGAAATAAGCGAATAAACTTCAATCAAAAAGCGAAATACCAGCAAACTCAGCACAGATTAAAAATCAATCTATTGTTTTAATTGATGAAAGCGCTCAACATCGCTGTGGTTTATATTTTGTCTGTTTTATTTATTTTCATCACAAAAGTATAAGGCTAAAAAAAGCCCCCTTTGATCAAAGAGGACTTGTTTGTATTTGATTCAAATTACTTTTCAGCGGTAAATTGATCGTAAATTCCCCCATTGGCAAAATGGGTTTTTTGCGCTTTTGCCCAACCACCAAAAACTTGATCTATGGTAAAGAGTTTAATTTTTGGAAATTTTGCCGCATATTTGCCCGCAGCTTTGGCATTACGCGGACGGAAATTATATTTTGCTGCCAAGTCCTGCCCTACAGGTGAATAAAGATAATTTAAATAGCCTTTCGCTAAATTACGATTACCATCTTTATCAACCACTTTATCGACGATTGCGACTGAAGGCTCAGCTAGGATTGAAATGGATGGATAAATAATTTGATATTTATCTTTATCTGGACCAGACGTCGCCAAAATTGCTTCATTTTCCCAAGACAACAAAACATCGCCAATACCACGATCCGCAAATGTTGTGAGCGAGCCACGTGCGCCTGAATCTAACACTTTGACATTTTTATATATTTGTTTGACTAATTCACGCGCTTTTGCATCATTACCACCTGGTTGTTTTAATGCATAGCCCCACGCTGATAAATAAATCCAACGCGGCGCACCGCCTGTTTTAGGGTTTGGTGTGATAATTTCAACCCCAGGTTTTACCAAATCATTCCAATCTTTAATTGCTTTGGGATTGCCCTTACGTACTAAAAAAACAACGGTAGATGTGTAGGGTGCAGAATTATTCGGAAATTCTTTTTGCCAGCCTTTTTCAATCAGACCCGCATTGACAATTTCATCAATATCATTAGCCAAAGCCAGTGTCACCACATCTGCTTGCAAACCATCTACCACTGAGCGTGCTTGCTTACCAGAACCACCATGAGACTGCTTAAATTCAATATCTTGGCCTGTTTTTGATTTCCAAAATTGACCAAAACTCTTGTTATATTCTTGATAAAATTCACGGGTAGGATCGTAAGATACATTTAAAAATTCTTTCGCTGCATAGGCATTCCCTGTGACGATTAAACTGATCGCACTTAAAAGCAGTAGTTTTTTCATTTCTTTCTCGGTTTCTAATGATTTAGAAGCACTATATTTTTATTGTTTTAATTTAACAATCAATTACTTATAAATATTTAAACTATCTTATTCATAATTTAAGATATCTAAAAATGTGTATTACTCATGTAAATTATTGAGTATATTTTTTACACAAATTAACCTAAACTTGAATTCTTCACGATTCATCCACATTTATATGTTATCAATTAAAATATTACATTTCGTTTCAATGATTGTTTTTTAAACATTTTTTGTGTAGTATTATTAAAAAATGTGACGTAGTTATGCTTTTTGTAAGTTGTTTTGCTACAATAAACATGTTCAAGAACAAAAATTTGACCGTCAAGGGGAGCCGATGGAATGAATGATTCTTATTTAAAGATCTTGGGCTTAAGTCTAGGACTCACAGTGATGGCACAAACAGGCCATACTGCTGCAATTAAAGATACGACCAAGCCAATACAATCATTAATTGTTGTGGTAGATAAACAATCACCGATTGAAAAAGCGCTCAATCAACAAAAGCGTGGCGAGAATAAACTGATCTCAGATAAAGATCAGCTTAAAGTTTTAACGTCGATTAAAACCACAGCCTCACAAAACTTTTTAGCTGAACAACATCAAAAATTTTCTTGTTTTGTACAAGCTTTATTCCAACCGCATACTTTGTAAAAATTTGATTTAGAAAAATAAATTCTACGCTCCTCAAAAGAATTTAGAAGCCCAATCGTTTATTGGTGAATTAACCCTTAAGCAGTTGGGCTTTTTCGTTATAATAGTTTCAATTTACATTCTGAATAATATTTAGTTATGAAAGTCCGTACTCGTATTGCACCCTCTCCAACTGGTTTTCCGCATGTAGGCACTGCCTATATCGCCTTGTTTAATTTATGCTTTGCACAACAACATGGTGGCGAATTTATTCTTCGTATTGAAGATACCGACCAACTCCGTTCAACCCCTGAATCTGAAAAAATGATTTTAGATTCGCTGCGTTGGTTAGGTTTAAATTGGTCAGAAGGGCCTGATATCGGCGGACCTCATGCTCCTTATCGCCAATCTGAGCGAATGGGAATCTATAAACAATATGCTTTAGAACTTGTTGAAAAAGGTCATGCCTTTTACTGTTTCGCAACGGCGGAAGAGCTTGATCAAATGCGTGCTGAACAACAAGCCCGTGGTGAAACCTCTGGTTATGACGGTCGTGGCCTAAAACTTTCCCCAGAAGAGGTACAACAGCGTTTGGCTGCGGGTGAAGCCCATGTGATCCGTATGAAAGTCCCTGAAGAAGGCGTTTGCCAATTCAATGACTTACTTCGTGGTGAAGTGGAGATTCCTTGGGCGCAAGTCGACATGCAAATTCTACTCAAAACAGATGGTTTGCCAACTTATCATTTAGCCAATGTAGTCGATGACCATTTAATGGAAATCACCCATGTGATTCGTGGTGAAGAATGGATTCCATCTGCACCAAAACACCAGTTGCTCTACCAATATTTTGGTTGGGACATGCCAACATTGTGCCATATGCCATTGTTGCGTAACCCAGACAAGTCAAAATTGTCTAAACGTAAAAATCCAACCTCAATCAACTACTATAAAGACATCGGTGTGCTGCCTGAAGCCTTACTAAACTATTTAGGCCGTATGGGTTGGTCAATGCCAGATGAAAGAGAAAAATTCTCTTTGGCTGAAATGATTGAACACTTTGATATTCAACGTGTGTCTTTGGGTGGTCCAATTTTTGATGTTGAAAAACTAAACTGGCTCAATGGACAATGGATCAAAGCACTCAGCCCTGCTGAACTGTTAAATACACTTTTGGCTTGGAAATCTGATCGCCAAACCTTAGAAGATATTGCTGCGGCCATTCAACCACGTATTAACTTACTGTCTGAAGCAGTAAATTGGGCTGGTTTTTACTTCAATCAATTCCCAACATTGACCAAAGAGCAATTTGACAGCAAAAAGTTGACTGAAGAACAAGTTCGTCAAAGCTTACAATTTGCAATTTGGCGTTTAGAAAGCTTGTTTACCTGGAACAACGATACTGTGAGCCAAACATTGATGGATTTAGCGAATCAAATGGAAATCAAACTCCGTGATTTCATGCCAGCATTCTTTATCGCAATTGCTGGTTCAACATCATCTACTCCTGTGATGCAATCGATGGTCACCATTGGCCCGGATTTAACCTTTGCCCGTTTACGTCATGCACTTGAAATTGTGGGTGGCCCGAGCAAAAAAGAAGCAAAAGTTTGGGAAAAACTGAACGAAAGCATCAAATTGCCGAAAAATGATGCAGTTGATGAAGCTTAATTAAATTTTCTGTTGACGTGTGAGCGCAATATCCCTAATATTGCGCTCACACAGACTGGGGGTTATAGCTCAGTTGGTAGAGCGCTACAATGGCATTGTAGAGGTCAGGAGTTCGATCCTCCTTGACTCCACCAAAAGTTTTACCTGTGTTGCCTCACTTGTCCCTATCGTCTAGAGGCCTAGGACATCGCCCTTTCACGGCGGTAACCGGGGTTCGAATCCCCGTAGGGACGCCATATTCAAGATGGCGACATCTTTGTAAAAAACCCAAGCACAATGACTTGGGTTTTTTATTGCCTAAATTTTGCTTTTAAGCTGCAATTCAGTCTTTTTTGCATTCTAAAATAGAACGATTAGAATATGCTTAGATTATAAATGTGGAGCCACCATGCAATACCAATGTCCAAAGTGCCAAAGTCGAAAAATCTTGCCTGTTACCCATGGAAATACGCCTGCTGTACGTCCTGTTGTTCCAAAAAGCTTGGTATTTTTGATTCCGTTACTGTTTATTTTGTTGTTACTGGTCGTCATTAGTATTGTGATGTGGATTTTCAGCAACGGTGCAGGTCAAACATTGCAAATTGCAACAGTCGTGGTCTTCATTGCAGCTGTGATTGCAGGGGTAATGTTTTGGCGTGATCTGCCTGATTTTAAAATATCAATGCAATCATTTATGCAAGCCAATAAAAGCTGGAAGTGCCGTGACTGCAATCATGAGTGGCAAATCTAATCCTTCAGCTTTGCCTCATGTTCAAATCAAACCATTCACCTTAATGTGAATGGTTTTTTGCTTCATCTGTATGTGTGTCATCATCAGCATTACTGTGATCATGCCCATCTGATTCATGCGAATGCACCATACACTCATTGTCTTCAATTTGTAGCGTCATCTCAGTAATCCCATGTTGATGGCTGAGCATTTCCATGACCTGTTGATACAGTTGATTCCGATCCGCTTCTGGTGCAAATAAATGTACTGTCAGATGCACATTTTTAGATGTAATGGCCCAAACCTTAAGTTGATGAATACTTTCTACACCTTTAACCGATAAAAGATCATTACGTAATTTTTCAATATCAATTTCCTCAGGCACACCTTCCAGTAAGATATTGATACTTTGTTTTAGCAGAACCCATGTTCTTGGTAAGACCCAAAAGCCAATGAGTACAGCAATAATCGTATCCACCCACATCCAGCCGGTGAAATAAATAATTGCGCCCCCGATGATCACCCCCACAGAACCCAGTGCATCACTTAACACTTCCAGATAAGCACCTTTTATATTGAGGCTTTCCTTTGAACTGGAGAATAAAATCTTCATTGAAATGAGGTTAATCACCAACCCAATAACCGCCACAACCATCATACCGACACTCTGAATTTCAGGGGGTTGGCTAAAGCGCTGATACGCCTCATAGAGAATATAAATTGCAACCACAAACAGCATCATGGCATTAAACAGCGCTGCTAAAATTTCAAAACGCTGATAGCCAAAGGTCCGTTTATCATCTGCGGGTAATTTACCAATTTTGATGGCAACCAATGCAATTGCCAATGCTGCTGCATCAGTAAACATATGTGCTGCATCGGACAATAAAGCCAAGCTTTGCGTCATGAAACCCGCAATCACTTCAACAATTAGAAAGGTACTGGTTAACGCCAATGCAAAGGTTAGTTTTTTTACATTTCCTTCTGTGACGACAGCATGACTATGATCATGCCCTTGTTGTTCACTCATGTTCATACCTCTGATTTTGTTTTATCAAAATATTGAATATTTTTTCTACTTATTATTGATAATAATTATTATTATCAATAATAAGGTTTCTTCTATATAATGGCGACTATATTTTCCACAGTTCAAATACCCCTGTTAATGGAATATCGACAATGAAAAAATACCTCTACCTTTCTGTACTTCTTTGCTCTTATAGTTATGCACATGAACCCTATGTTGCGCCTCTGGGCTATAACACCACAAATACACAAATACCAGTGATTGCATCCTATGCTGAAGAAGCACTGAATGCAGAACATGCCATGAAACAAACTGCGCTCAACGTGATTCAACCAGATCAGAGCAAGTTACAAGTTGAAGCTGCAAGCACTTTAAAATCGGCTACGGTGTTTGACTTAGCCTTACCACAAGCAGGCACCTATCACCTGTTCAGTAAAGCGTCTTTCCCACTCAAATATGTCCAACATAATAAAGAATGGAAAATGCTTTTTGATGTCCCTGCTGAGAAAGCAGGTAAGATCGCTGAGCGCGAATATGTGATTCCTGCTGACTTTAAGAAACCGCCTGTACCGATCACCATTAACCGAGAATGGTCAATCCAAAGCTATATTTCTAAAGAAAAAACGTCACCTATTCAAAACAACACTGATGCTGCAATACAAGTCGAATTTAAAACCCACCCCAACAGCATTACTGCGCAGCAACCTGTACAAATCTTGATTAAAAAATCAGGACAAGCACTCAAAAATGCTGAACTGCTCATCCGTGCTCAAGGGCAAACAGATAAACAAGCACAAAAAGTTTCGGTTGCTCAAGATGGTTCAGCGACAGTCACTTTTCCTTATTCAGGGCAATATTTGCTTGAAGTCAGTGAAGCATTTAACAAAACCACTCAACCTGTAAATCAAAATTACACCATCATTAGTTTAGGTGTATTGCCTGTTAGCCAATAATAAACTGTCTATACAGTTTCAATGCCTCACCCTTCTTGGCTAAGAACGGTGAGGTTATTTTTAAATTAACGATCAACCATCCGTTTGTGCTTTAACTTTACGTTCATTCATCCAGCGATAAATCACCGGTAAAATCACCAAAGTCAGTAAGGTGGATGACATGATGCCGCCAATCACCACGGTTGCCAGTGGACGCTGAACTTCCGCACCTGTCCCTGTAGCCAACGCCATCGGCACAAAACCTAACGATGCCACACAAGCCGTCATCAATACGGGCCTTAAACGTAAAATTGCACCTTGCCATGTGGCCTGATAAACATCCAGTTGTTGACGTAATTCCTTAATAAAGGTCAACATTACCAAACCATTTAATACCGCCACACCTGAGAGCGCGATAAAGCCCACACCTGCAGACATCGACAATGGTATACCGCGAAGCCACAGTGCAATCAAACCACCACACAGTGCAAATGGAACACCAGTAAATACCAGCAAACTTTCCTTAAAGTTATGGAAAACGGCCATCAACAGCACAAAAATAGTTATCAGCGCCAGTGGAACGACCAGCTGCATACGTGCCTTCGCAGAGGTTAGGTTTTCGAACTGTCCGCCATAACTCAACCAATATCCTGCAGGCATTTCCTGCTTCGCCAAAGTCGATTGTAATTCGGTGACAAATGAGCCCAAATCGCGCCCTTCGACATTGGCAGTCACAACGACACGACGTTTACCATTTTCACGACTAACCTGATTAATACCGAGGATATTTTCAACTTTAGCCACATCCTGAAGTTGGATTAGACCACCATTCGGTGTTTGAATAGGTAAAACGGCCAGATGTTCAGGTGTACGTTGAGCATCATCCAGACGAATCACAAAGTCGAAACGGCGGTCACCTTGTAAGATCTGACCAACATTCTGCCCGCCGACACTGGTTGCCACCAAGTCTTGAATCGCTCTCACCGACAGACCATATTGCGCTGCCGCGGCTTTGTTCACTTCAACATTTAAAAGTGGTAGGCCTGAAGTCTGTTCCACATTGACGGCAGTTGCGCCAGTAATCCCTTTGATTTGTTGTGCAATCTTAGTGGCTTGTTGATTCAACACCTCCATATCATCGCCAAAAATCTTGATCCCCACATCACTTCGCACACCAGAAATTAATTCGTTGAAACGCAGCTCAATCGGTTGAGAAAACTCACTATTATTTCCGGGTAATGTACCAAGAAATGCAATCATACGTTGACGTAGCTCATCAATTGTTTGCTTTGGATTCTTCCATTCATCACGTGGCTTTAACAGCACCACAGCATCGGAAATATTAGGTGGCATGACATCTGTTGCCACTTCTGCCGTCCCTGTACGGGCAAATATAGCTTTGATTTCTGGAAACTCTTTGAGCAATAACTTTTCAGTATTCTCCTGCATACGTAAAGACTGCTCTAGGCCAGTACTTGGTGAACGCATTTGTTGTACTGCAAAATCGCCCTCACTCAAGGTGGGTGCAAACTCACTACCAATTTGAGTGGCAAGCACACCTGTTAAAAACAGAATACTCACCGCAAGGGTGACGACTAACATTCTAAAGTTATAGGCTAAATTGAGTAGTTTTTCATATTTTTGCTTTAACCACAGCATCCAGCGACTTTCTGTTTCTTTAACTTCACCATTAACAAATAAAGCCACTGCAGCAGGGACAAAAGTAACCGAAAGAATGATTGCACCCACCAGTGCCAATACCACCGTCATAGCCATTGGGTGAAAGAGCTTCGCTTCAACACCAGACAGAGCGAAAATAGGCAAGTACACCACTAGAATAATTAATTGACCAAAGATTAAAGGGCGACGTGCCTGTTTAGCCGCAAGAAAAACTTCTTTAAAACGTTCTGCTCGTGAGAGTAATCTGCCTTTTGCATGCTGTGCCTCTGCCAGTCGCCGAATACAGTTTTCAACAATAACGACCGCACCATCCACAATAATCCCGAAATCTAGTGCGCCTAAGCTCATCAGATTGGCACTAATTTTCTGCTCAGCCATACCCGCCAAAGTAAACAGCATCGATAACGGAATTACACACGCAGTAATTAACGCGGCACGGAAATTACCAAGAAATAGGAACAGAATAACAATAACCAGAATTGCCCCTTCTACAAGGTTCTTCTGTACTGTACTAATCGCACGCTCGACCAAAGCTGTCCGGTCATATACGGTTTGAATCACAATACCTTTCGGTAAAGATTGCTGGACTTCCTTGATTTTGGCATCCACTGATTTCGCCACAGTACGGCTATTTTCACCCATCATCATCATGGCGATACCGAGTACTGTTTCCTCGCCATTGTAAGTTGCACCACCTGTACGTAGATCATGTCCAATCGAAACAGTCGCTACATCTGCAACTCGGATCGGAAAACCATTTTTATTGCCGATACTTACATTTTGAATATCTTCAATATTGTTCAAGGTTCCTGGAACACGTACTGTCAATTGCTGCCCATTGGTTTCAATAAAACCAGCACCACGGTTTTCATTGTTTCCAGTTAAAGCGTTTTGTAGATCACTGACAGGGATTTGTAATTGTTGCAAACGATTTAAATCGGGCGTGACCACATAGGTTTTATTGAAGCCACCAATGGAGTTGACCTCTGCAACGCCGGGAACACGCTGTAACTGTGGTCGTACAATCCAGTCCTGAATTTCACGTAAATCCATCGCAGTATAGGGCGTACCATCAGGTTTTTTCGCATTCGGCTCAGCCTTGATCACCCACTGATAAATCTCCCCTAGCCCTGTCGATACAGGGGACATTGTCGGTGCAATATCATCTGGTAGTTCGGTTTGGGCTTCTTGTAAGCGTTGATTAATCTGTTGTCGTGCCCAATAAATATCCGTCCCATCTTTAAAAATAATGGTCACTTGCGATAAACCATAACGGGAAATAGAACGGGTCAACTCTAGCTTAGGTAAACCCGCCATCGCAGTTTCGATGGGATAGGTAATCCTTTGCTCAACTTCTAATGCAGTAAAACCAGCCGCTTGGGTATTCACTTGCACTTGGGTATTGGTGATATCGGGTACAGCATCAATCGGTAATTTTTGATAACCGTAAATCCCCACGCCAATCCATGCCACAATAAACAGCATGACCCAAATGGCATTTTTAATCGAAAATTGAATCAGTCGATCAAATAAACCTTCAGGTTGAGGTAATGCTGAATCCGCATCGAGATCTAACTTAGAATCAGAAGAATCATTAATGCCCATGGCTCGCCTCTCCTTTTTCCAATTCAGATTTCAGCAAAAAGCTACCCTGACCTGCATATTGCTGACCTTGAGTCAGACCAGACTTCACTTCAACCCACTGACCATCACCGGATACCTGACCCAGTACAACAGGCTGTGCAGTAAACTCGATTTTCTTGTCATGTTCACTGGAAACGAAAACAATATCCTTTCCTTCAACTTTCTGTATGGCACTTTTGAGTACACGCAATGCTTGAGCAGTGCCTTGCTGTTGTAGCTGAACATTGACCATCAAATTCGGACGTAATTCAGCCGCATTCGACAATACTTTGGCACGCACTTGTAAACGTCCAGTCTGCACATCAGCTTCACTATTTAAACTTTGAATCTGTGCTTTAAAGGTATTCCCCGTTTGCAGTGACTTAAATTCCAGCTGTTGATTTGGTGCAATCGCTGAGAATTCAGAACTTGGTACAATAAATTCAAGCCATAGCTGATCCAGTTGATCGATGATAAATAACTGGCTGGCAAGCTGTACATTTTCACCCATAACCAAGTCTTTTTTACTGATAATGCCTGCAATTGGTGCTGTGAGAACATAACGACCATTACTGCTCGATGAGGCACCAAAAGCAGATAAACGAGATCTGGTGGCTTGTACCTGAATCTGTGCTTGCTTATAGGCATTGTAAGCTCGTTGATAATCCTGCTTGGCAGAAATACCTTGTGACCATAACTGCCGCTCTCGTTCATAGTCCTGACGTGCCAGCTCTAAGCTTGTTTGTGCGACCTGTAAATTCGCCTGCTGATCAACCAAATCAGGCACCACCAATGTCGCCAATGCCTGCCCTTTTTGCACACGCTGTCCCAACTCAACATTGACTGCAACCACCTGCCCACTAAATGCAGGTGATACATGTGCTTGACGGTCGGTATTGACCATAACCTTTGCAGGATAAGAAGCTGATTTGGTAACAGTGCCCATCTCTACTTTAGCAAGTTTGATTCCTTGTTCAGTAATCTGTTGCGCGGTCAGACTAATGGCTTCAGCATTCTCTTTCTCGCCACCCTCTTCTTCACTGTGCTTCGCTTCTTCGGAACCATCTTTGGTGGTTCCCTTAGCATTTTCATCATGTGAATGTCCTTCTTCAGCATGTTCTGCTTCTTTTTCACCGCCTTCTTTGCTCGTGCCTTTTTTGGTTGAAAAGAACAACCCCATGGCAATAAGAGCAGTCATTACAATAGTAATGATGATCAGTAGGCGTTGAGAAATTTTGCCTTTCTGAAGTTTAAAAGATTTAAATTGATTCAGCATATTAATTTCCCCCGCCCACGATTGGTAAAGCTTGTGTTTCCTGCCATAAACTCTGATTGATCTGTGCTAAAGCGTCTTTTGCCATGATTTGACTTGGTTCAATACCGAGACTCAGACTTTCCGCTTCAATGGCACGTTGCCAGCCATCTTTCAATAATTGCACTTTTCTCAAACGCACTTCTTGCAACTGTAACGTTGCGAGTTGCACATCGTTAACGGCAAATTTACCGACAGTAAACCCCTGCAAAGTTTTACGTTGAACCTGAGCTGCAAGCGGAATCTGAGACTCATCGACTGCTTTAAACTGTACTTCCAGTCCTTGCAATTCAGTCAATAATGTTCCCACCTGCAAAGCATTTTGGCGGAGATAAAACTCCTGTTGTCTACTGAGTAAATCCTGCTTTGCTTGCGCAATTTGCACACCGTATTGCTGGCGGTTGAAAATATTCAATGGGATAGAGACCCCCACAACTAAAGCATTGTCAGTCGAGGTTTCAGGTGATCGAGTACGATTCACGCCTAAATTCACAGTCGGATTAGGCCGTGCCGAAGCTTTTAATTGCGCCACTGTCGCTTTTGCTTGCAACACCTGTAACTGACGTGATTTTTCAAAAAGATTGTCCGCGAGATATTCTTGTACCTGTTGGTGTGTCGAAGACGGCCATAAAGATTGAGGATTTAAACCGATACGAATCGATTTATCAGCATCCCCCCAAAGGTTGGACAATTGCTGCTTGGCAACTTGCACCTGCAAATCGGCTTGACGATATAAGCGAGCATTTTCTGCATGACTCAGTCTGGCACGATCTACATCAACCTGAGCGACACTTCCGGCTTGATAGCGCTTCTGAATCGCATTCAGATTTTCTTCACTGACGTTGAGCTGCTCTTGAACCACGTTGCGTTCTAATTCAAAAATCGCGAGCTGTGACCATTGGTATTTCACAGCCAATTCAAGTTGAGCCTGATAAATCCGCTGATTTAAGTCACTTTGATCTTTTGAAAGTTGTGCCAACCTCTGTGCTGACCTACGTTCACCAAAAATATCCAAGCGTTGAGACACACCAATCGAAAGCTCTTGATCTTGATTGGAACCAAAACCCGTTTGCGATACGGATAACTCTGGATTTGTCCACAGTTTTGCTTGTTTGATGTTCGCAGTTGCAATTTGTTGCTGTGTTTGCCAGACGTTCTGCGTTTGCTGATATTGCTCAGTTTTTGCAATTGCCTGTTGTAAGGTTAATGCTTGAGATGGGTTGTCTGCCCAACTAAGAGATGACATCACACTCAACATCAGTGCACCGAGCAAAGACGGCCTAAAACCAAATACAGGTTTTTGTACTAAATTACGTATTTCTTTTGACATAAAAATGCCCCACTAAATTAAACCATTAGCGGTGGGCAATCTTTTTGGCTACCCCACCTTATAGCGGGGATGAGAGAGGCGGAGGATTGGGCAAATATAGATCAGGTGACTGGTACAAATTATTCCAGCCAATAAAGCGGGATTCAGGGTAGCCTATAAACTTAGGCTGCGCTGTTTGTTGCTGATCATCAACCACAATAAAATGCGCAAAGGAAGGCAAATGGTCACGATGATCATCATTTATATGATTAAGGAAATCATTGGAGCGCACATCATGTTGGTGTGCTGATAATTGTTTTGATGCGGACTGATCAGAAATCGGTTTATCTATCCCATACACATCCAATAGCTGCGGATGCTGCTGCTGATCCTGAGTACAATCAGGCGCATTATGGTGTCCAAAATGCTGACTAATTAGACTTTGTGATGGAAGTGTAGTGCTTTCATGATCACAAAAAGCTGCCGCTACATTCCAAAGACTTTGGAACATAAACAAACTAAGCAAGACTGTGATGAAAACACTTGAGCGTTTCACAGATTCTATCCGAAATCAAAAAACAACCTAAATATAGCAAATTTTCTCAATGTAATAAAATTACAGTGCGTGATTTAATCTTTTAAATAAAAATTGTTGGTTTGTTAAATAATGTATTTTTTAACAAATGTGTAAAAATCGCAATTGACAAATTACATTTAACTATTTGCAAAGTGAAAAAAATCAGCTAGATTAATTATATCTAATCATTTTTTTGTGATTAGCAGTCTCTTTTACTTTGTTAATGGATTAGCAAGGAGGTTGTATATGTTGGTACATATTTTTAACCGTTTTTTAGGAGATTCAACATCTCGCCGGGCATTTGAACAGAATGCTTCCGAAGCTGCTCTCGAAAAAGCGCAAGCACATCATTTTGAAGATCAAAATCTAAGTTTAGATGAAATCGCAAATCGTAATGCTATGTGGTGCTACTTAAGAGCTGCTTTACGTGGAGATCAAGAAGCTCAGTATAAAATGGGACTCAGCTACTTAAATGGACAACTTGGGTTAGACCGAAGTTATAGTCATGCAGAAAAGTGGCTTGAACAAGCTGCACATCAAGGTCATACCCACGCCAAAGAACAATTAAAAAAAGCATATGATGAGCTTGCTTTTTCATAAATCATGATAAAAATATTACATATATCCACCTATAAACAGAGTTGAAATCAACTCTGTTTACTTAAAAATATATTCAAATTTTCAAGTGAATTTATTTGGTTATGTTTTATACAGCAAGATTGATTTTTTGCTTTTAATACTCATTTTTATATGGTAAAAATCACGAAATAAGTAAAAATATAATAGAGTATTTACTCTAAAAATATTTTATAAATTCAGTCACTTAATACTAGTATTTTTATTTTTTTTGTATATTATTGCCTTCCAACAAAAGTGATCATCTTTTAAACAAAGACCCAATCACCCGAAACAAAAAATACAGCATATATTTATGCCAGTAGAATCAGGAAAATAGCTATGAATCAAAAATTAGAGCAACTTTTTCAAAAAAAGGTTCAAGGTAAAATTGCACTAATCACAGGTGCATCTAGTGGTATCGGTTTAACGGTTGCAAAAAAACTCGCAGCAGCAGGTGCACATGTACTTTTAGTGTCTCGTACTGAAGAAACATTGAAAGAAGTTCAAGCTGAAATTCAGGCTGAAGGTGGGCAGGCTGATATTTTCCCTTGCGACCTAAATGATATGGATGCTATTGATGAAGTGTCTAAACAAATCATTGCCTCTGTTGATCATATTGATATTTTGATCAATAACGCAGGTCGCTCGATTCGCCGCGCGGTACATGAATCTGTTGACCGTTTCCATGATTTTGAACGTACGATGCAGCTGAATTACTTTGGCGCAGTTCGTTTAGTTTTGAATATTTTACCGCAAATGATGGTTCGTAAAGACGGTCAAATTATCAATATCAGTTCAATTGGTGTTTTGGCGAATGCAACTCGCTTCTCTGCTTATGTTGCATCAAAAGCAGCATTGGATGCATTTAGCCGTTGTTTATCTGCGGAAGTACATTCACATAAAATTGCGATTACTTCAGTTTATATGCCTTTAGTCCGCACGCCGATGATTGCACCGACTAAAATTTATAAATATGTACCAACACTTTCGCCTGAACAAGCAGCAGATTTAGTGGCATATGCGATTGTGAAACGACCGAAGAAAGTTGCGACAAACTTAGGCCGTTTAGCTTCTATTACTTATTCGATTGCGCCTGGAATCAATAACAAATTAATGTCAATTGGCTTTAATTTGTTCCCAAGTTCTACTGCGTCTGTGGGTGAGCCACAAAAATTGAATCTGGTACAAAGAGCATATGCGCGTTTGTTCCCAGGTGAGCATTGGTAAGCTTAAGATGTCATGGAAAGTTTACGCTTGAGTAAGCTTTCCAACCAATCAATAAAGAATTGGAAATATACTGGTCGATACTTTCTTTCTAAAAAAAGAAAATTAATGGGTATTTTTAGACATGCTTCTTGCTCAAATATTCTGGTTAATCTTTTGGTCTCGATAAACGGGATTGCATCAAAAGCTGGAATCTGAATAATCCCCAACCCTTGCAAGCCCGCATGTAAATAACTTTCGGTATCCTCAACTGAAAGTTGATAAGGGAGTTTGATCTGGGTATCTTTAAATACTAAGCTTCCAAAATCTGAATCCATATTTTTCATTTGATAACCAATCATAATATGCTGATTTAACGGCTCTTTTTCTAGAGTATTCTTCAATGTATTTAAATATTTTGGAGCAGCAACTGTATATAAATCAACGTTTGTGATGGGTCTCACAATTAGATTTTCATTCATCACATTTCCAACACGAAGCACGCAATCCAGTCGCTGTTCAATTAAATCCGAATAGTGATCGTGGCTATAAATTGAAATTTTAATATTGGGATACTTTGCATAGAATTCATGCAGATAAGGAAGAAGATATTGCGTTGAAATCCTTAACGGTAAGCCAATTTTAACTTGTCCCTTATATTGACGGTTTTTTAATTTAAACTTATTTAGCCCTTCAGCCTGAAAAATCAATTGTTGAACTTCTTTAAGAAACTGAACCCCATCATTGGTTAAGTTAACTTTTCGTGTGGTTCGATTAAATAACAATACTTGATATTCTTTTTCTAAGCCTTGTATTGCATAGGTAATTGTTGAACGTGGTAAATCCAGCGTTTTAGCGACTTGGGCAAATGAATGTTTTTCCGCAACTAAGCAAAAAATTTTTAGCCGGTCAATTTTATCCATTTATTATTCAACTTTTTCAAACAATCTATTCGATTCTAATCACTATTTAGAACAAAAAATAGCTTTTAGAATTTCAGCATCATTTATCAGAATTGGAGAATAAAAATGATGCAGCATAGCTTAAAAGATAAAACAGTGATTATTACGGGTGGCGCTAAAAACCTAGGTGGTCTGATCGCGCGAAAATTTGCAGAACAAGGAGCAAATCTTGTCATTCACTACAACAGCCTAGAAACCCAAAAAGATGCAGAAGAAACACTCAAAGCCGTTGAACAACTTGGTGTTAATGCAACGTTGATACAAGCAGACCTCTCTAATATTCAAAATATCGAAACATTGTTCATCAAAGCCAAAGAAATCTTTGGTGGTGTCGATATCGCGATTAATACCGTAGGACGCGTACTTAAAAAACCATTGATTGAAACAACTGAACAAGAGTTTGATTCAATGAATGACATTAACAATAAAATTGCCTATTTCTTCATCCAATCTGCGGGTAAACATCTTAACAATGGTGGAAAAATTTGTTCTATCGTGACCAGTCTTTTAGCAGCCTACACAGGATTATATTCAACCTATGAAGGCTTAAAAGCACCTGTGGAGCACTATACACGTGCAGCATCGAAAGAGTACGGCGATCGTGGTATTTCCGTCACTGCTGTTGCACCGGGTCCAATGGATACACCATTTTTCTATGGTCAAGAAGCGCCTGAAGCAGTGGCCTATCATAAATCTGCCTCTGCACTGGGTGGTCTAACCAAGATTGAAGATATTGAACCTTTGGTACGCTTTTTAGTGACAGAGGGTTGGTGGATTACAGGTCAAACTATTTTTGCCAATGGTGGTTATACAACACGATAATAATAAATTGCCCATTTATTGAAATGGGCAATTTATTGCTAGATCTGATGATTCCGATCTACCCATTCTGCAGTCAGTGCAATGGTCTGTTTAAGATTGGTTTCTGGTATTTGCCATTTCTTATTTAATGTTAAAAACTGATCCATATTTAATTGCTCAGTTCGGATAAAGCTCAACATCTCAGCAGATAGATCCAGCTTTTGAGCAAGCCACTTCCATCTTAAAATCAATTTTAAGATGTGTAGCGAAACAAAATATTGCGGTGCTTTTAGGTTTAATCTGTGAGCCGCATTGTCAATAAGAGCTTGCAAAGAAATCTGAGTAGGATTGGCAATCAATATATCTTGGTGAATTGTGAGTTGATCCTGTGATGCTTTGAATATCGCATTGACCAACATTGTCACTGAAACCAAAGGTAAATAATGCTGAGGGGTTGCAGGAATTGCGGTCATTTTACCCTGTTTAAGCTGGGTAATCAGGTGAGCAATTGGCTGGTTTTCTGCAATTTCGCCAGAATTTTCATCCCCTACTACTGTTGCAGGATGGATCACTGTCCAGTCAATTTTCAACTGTTGAGCGCATTTCACCCAAGCAAAATGAGCTTCAATTTTAGAAGCCTCATAAGCACCCAGTTTTTGGTACACCCGCCCCCAATTCGTTCTCTCGATATTTCCCAAACAGACTCCAGCATCTTGTAAGTGCTGAGTGAGTGTCAACATATAGCCAGAAAGATGAATTGCCCGTTTCAATTGGCAATGCTCGTTTATGCATTCAAGTAAATTGATTAAGCCCTTAACATTAACTTCCCTTGCCTGTTGTATTGAAAGATTCCATGCAAATAATGCACTGGTATTAAATAAATAATTTACCTCAGCAAGCCGTTCCCAATCTCCAGCTGAAACACCCAAATCAGGCAAGGTAACATCGCCTTGTAGACAGAATAACTTTTGATGACTTATTCCTTGTTTTTCCAGCCACGCTCTCAAACTCGGCTCTTGCTGATCCAGACGGCGACACAAAGCAAAAACTTGGTCATTGCTTTGAAGTAATCGTGCTACAAGAAATTTACCAATAAACCCTGTTGCACCAACCACCAAAGCAACTTTTTCTACACTTTGATTATTTTGTATCACTTTATACACCCTTTATATGCTCGCACTTAAGCTAAAGGATGGAGTACACTCCACAGTCAAGTGTTTCTTGCAAATACATAAAATTTGGAGCAAGTGATGTTAATCGGTGAATTATCAGAGCAATTAAATCTCAGTCGGGATACCATTCGTTTTTATGAAAAGCTTGATCTTATCCGCCCATTGACACGAAATAATGGTTATAAGGATTATTCAAAACAAGACTTACAGCAATTACAACTGATTCAAGTCGCTAAAAATTTAGGTTTTACTTTGGCTGAAATTAAACAGATTTTAGACTTGGTCAACGTTAATGAAATTCCAGCAGAACAATTTCATATGATTTTAAAAGACAAGCTCAGTGTCATTGGTGAAAAAATTCTCCAATTGCAAAATATTCAAAATCTACTTGAAAATCTTGTGGTCGGGGAAGCATGTCCATTTAAAAAAGATTGTGATCTTTCCGCAATTGTCTAATCCATAAAAAAAACCGCCTTACGGCGGTTTCTTTATGGAGAAATTAAGGCTTATTTAGATCCTTTAATCCCTGCTTGTAATAACAACGCACCTAAACCACCAATTTTGTTTTCTTGAGGTTTAGCTGCTTGTGGTTTCTTGTCATGACGTGGTGCTTTGTCTTTATTGTCATGGTTTGGACGACCTTGCTGTGGACGTTTACCCTGAGGCTTACGCTCACCACGTTGTTCATTGTTATTGAACTCACGCTTTTGACGTGGTGCTTTAGCTGGTGCTTCCGAACCTTCTGGGCGCATCGATAAATTCACACGATTTCGCTCAGCATCTACTGTCAACACACGTACTTGTACGATTTGCCCTGGTTTCACCACTTTATGTGGATCAGAAACAAATTCATTGGCAAGTTCTGAAATATGTATTAGACCATCTTGATGCACACCAACATCGACAAATGCACCGAAGTTAGTCACATTGGTAATCACACCCTCAAGCTGCATCCCTTCAGTCAATTGACTGACTTCAGTGATATCTTCACGGAATTTTGCTGTACGGAATTCTGGACGAGGGTCACGACCTGGTTTTTCCAACTCGCTTAACACATCTTGAATCGTCGGTAGACCAAATTTGTCGTCAGCAAAATCTTCTGCTTTCACTTGACGAATAATTTCAGTATTACCAATGATATCTTTCACTGTGGTCGCTTTCGCTTCAACAATTTTGTTGACCAAACCATACGATTCAGGATGAACAGATGATGCATCTAAAGGTTCTGAGCCATCTTGAATACGTAAGAAACCAGCAGCTTGCTCAAATGTGCGCTCGCCTAAACGTGGTACATTTTTCAATGCTTGACGATTGTCAAAACGACCATTTTCTTTACGGTAATCTACAATTTGCTGTGCAATGGCTTTATTTAAACCTGCGATATAGCCCAAGATTGCTGGAGATGCTGTATTTACATCTACACCCACCGCATTCACACAGTCTTCAACCACAGCATCTAATGTTTTTGCCAAATTGGTTTGATTCACATCATGCTGATATTGACCTACACCAATAGATTTAGGGTCAATTTTTACCAGTTCAGCCAATGGGTCTTGTAAACGACGTGCAATTGAAACAGCGCCACGAATCGCAACATCAAGCTCAGGCAGTTCAGCAGAAGCCAATTCTGATGCTGAGTAAACAGATGCACCAGCTTCACTTACTGAAACACGCGTTAATGTAAGATCCGCATTTGCAGCCATCATTTCTGCAACAACAGCTTCAGTTTCACGACTCGCAGTACCATTGCCAATCGCGATTAAATCCACATTAAATTCACGGCAAAGACGTGCAAGTTCAGCAATCGAACCTGCTTTATCTTCTTTTGGTGCAAATGGGTAAATCGTGCTATGTGCAAGCACATCACCTGAATTTGAAACAACCGCCAGTTTTACCCCTGTACGAATACCAGGGTCAACACCTAAAGTTGTGCGCGAACCTGCAGGTGCAGAAAGCAATAAATGACGTAAGTTTTCTGCAAACACGTCCATTGCTTCTGATTCAGCTGCAAGGCGCTTTTCAGTCAACAAAGAATGCTCAATCGTTGGGCGAATTTTACCTAACCAAAACAGCTTTGCGATTTGCTTTAAGAAATCTTGACGTGCTTGTGGCTGAACACTTTCAAGCGCGTATTCAGTTTCAATACGTGCAAGTGGTGCATGATCATCACCATCAACTTTAAGACCCAATACATTTTCTTGGCGGCCACGTAGCATTGCCAATAAACGATGCGAAGGAACTTTATTTAAATTTTCAGAGAAATCAAAGTAATCACGGAATTTCTTACCGACTTCTTTTTTCTCATCAGATGCCACCAAACTTTTTAACACCGCTGTTTTGGCAAATGTTGATTTAAGTTCTGTGGTTAATGAAATATTTTGTGCCCAGTCATCAATGATGATGTGTTGAATCGCGTCTAATTGGCTTTCAACATCTGGGTATTCTTCATGGCTAAAACCAGCCAAAGCTTCAGCCGGATCAATTTGCTCTGCGATAATTTTCTCAGCAAATTCCCCTAATCCTGCTTCTCTCGCTTTGAATGATTTACTGGTACGTTTTGGACGGTACGGTGCGTAAAGTTCTTCTAATGCATTTTTTGTTTCAGCACCATTTACCCGAGCAAGTAAGTCATCAGAGAGCTTATTTTGTTCTTTTAATGATTCGATTACTTTTTCACGGCGTTCAAATAAATCACGTAGATAAACAAGGCGTGTATCAAGTTGGCGTAATTGGATGTCGTCTAAGCCTTGCGTTACTTCTTTACGGTAACGTGCAATAAATGGAACACTAGAGCCTTCATCTATCAGTTTAATGGCAGCTTCTACTTGGTTTGGACGTACGGCAAGTTCACTTGCCAACTGCTGAACTAAGTCAGTCATCGTGTTTAATTCCACAAGGATAAGGACTAAAAGTTAGTGATTATAAAGACCAAGACCATAAAATCCACAATTGTTTTGCAAATTAGCAGTGAAAAAAGTGATAAAAGATCATTTTTCTTGAGTTTTTACAGTGCAATCGGGTATTTCATCCTGCTTTGCTACATTTAAATTGCTTTGTAAAATAATTTTTCCAACTTTCCACTGTGCACCTTTGCGCTGTCCACCGCCATGAGAATTGAAATATTGCAAATCACACGGCTGATAACCCTGTTTACTTAGACGCTCTTGTACAAATATTGGTGGTGCTTCCATATACATGATTTCTTTCAGCAAAAATGCAGCATAGCGTCGCTCCTTGAGTCGAAAGTTACCCTGCACATCTGTTTGCGTTTCACCAACTTGAACCTGATCAATCGGTTGGTCAAATTGGTCAATCACTTGTCCTGAGATTTCAGGTCTGGAAAGTCGGCTAATACATGCACTTAAAGCAAAACTTATTGCCAAAATACATAAAACTTTCATTTGCATATGGTATATCTTTTTATTTATAAACATAGAATCATCTTAAATCGTTATAGATGTTGTTTTTTGGTTTCAAAACAGCCTGAAAATTGTATTTTTGAGCAATTTGATACATAGTCTTAACAAGAGCTTAGGCAGTATACTGAGATTGACGAATATTTATAATTTACAACATTAAGGGAGTACATCATGAGTTTGGTTGTACCTGCTGAAAATACAGATATCGTACATAACGAAACTGACCGCGTCGAACGCATTTTAGTAGTCGATGATGATGTGCGTTTACGTACCCTTTTACAGCGTTTCCTTGAAGATAAAGGCTTTGTGGTAAAAACGGCCCACGACGCAACGCAGATGGATCGCCTATTACAACGTGAGTTATTTTCACTCATCGTTTTAGACTTTATGCTTCCTGTAGAAGATGGTTTAAGCATTTGTAGACGTTTACGCTCATCAAATATAGATACACCTGTCATCATGCTGACCGCACGAGGCAGTGACTCTGACCGTATTGCTGGCTTAGAAGCTGGTGCGGATGATTATTTGCCTAAACCATTTAATCCAAATGAGTTATTAGCACGTATTCGTGCCGTATTACGTCGTCAAGTCCGTGAAGTTCCAGGTGCACCAAGTCAAAACGTAGAAGTTGTGTCTTTCGGCCCTTGGTCTTTAGATTTATCAACACGTACCCTGACGCGTGAAGGGCAAGTGGTCACATTAACCACAGGTGAGTTTGCGGTCTTGAAGGCATTAGTTCAGCATCCACGTGAACCATTAACACGTGACAAGTTGATGAATCTTGCACGTGGTCGTGAATGGGGTGCAATGGAACGTTCAATCGATGTTCAAGTTTCTCGCTTACGTCGTTTGATTGAAGAAAACCCTGCACGCGCACGTTATATTCAAACAGTTTGGGGCGTAGGTTATGTGTTCGTTCCAGATGGTGCGGAATAAATAGATCTTGATTCGATAGCATGAATCAGTTTCAAAAGTACTGGTCACATACTTGGTTTTGCATGTGTCCAGTATTTTTTTATCCATATTTATTCATCCTAAATAATAGTCTTGATGGCTTTGCCCTAGAGCTACACTTATTTACTTATGATTTCACTGGTATTTTAAATATAAGCATATTGGGCGACTCTACAAAAACTGTGTGATCTCAATGCAATAAGTCTCCTATTTTGTTGAGTTTAAATATTTTAATCTGAGTATTTATGACAATAAATAAGTTAAAGCCGAGTAACCTAACATTTTTAATATTGCGATAAATCTGCCATCCTTTAAACTGAAATCCATAGATTAAGAATATCGCACAGATTGGAATGCTCCTGTGAAATTAGAACCCATAGACCCACAAGAATTTACCGACTTTGTCACCTACAAAGAACGCAAACGTACACCTTGGGAACGCTTCCTCGATAAAGTCAAACCTCGTTCAGCGGCAATGCGCACCACAGTATTGGTGGTATTCGTGGTGTTCTTTAGCCTATTTATGTCACTGTGGTTTTTCTGGAAAACGCTTTATTTACCTGAAATTCAACAACATGCACGATTTTTGGCAGTTGAACTGGAAATGGTCAATAATCCGCGCTTGCAGATTTACCATGACGAAATACAACTCGATATTGACGAATGGTTAAAGCAACGGGTTGGGGTTGAATATGTTACAGATCCCAAAGAATACCCAAATGTAAAAGACAAAATTATTGCAGATTTCTTTACCAATCGTATTGAGAACCAGCTTGCTCAAGAATTAAAAATCAAAGATGTGACGGTTTATTTCCAGTTTAAGCCCAGTCCGCGCATTTGGGTTCAAACCCCTGAAATGAATGGCAATTGGGTCCGTGAACCTCTCAATACCTATGCTAACTATAGTCCTGAACTGATTTTAGCCTGGTTATTGGGTATTCCACTGATTGCCGCAGCGATCATCCTGACACTGGTCAGACAGCTCAACCGCCCGTTACGTCGCTTACAACATGCAGCAAATAACTACAGTAAAACAGGAAAGGCACCCTACTTGGAAACCAATCACGGACCACAAGAAATTCGTGAGGTGAATCAAGCTTTTAACCAGATGGTGTATACACTTGAACAAACTGAACGTGATCGCCAAATCATGTTGGCGGGTATTTCTCATGATTTAAGAACACCGCTGACACGGATCCGTTTAAGTGCAGAGATGATGTCTGATGATGACTTTTTAAAAGAAGGTTTGATTTATGATGTTGATGATATGGATGCCATTTTAAGCCAGTTTATTTCCTATATGCGTGATGGCTCAGATGAGGAGCTTCAAGAAACCAATATCAATGCTTTGCTACAAGAATTAATCATTCAGTTTAAACCCTTAGATATTCAGTTCACGCCGCAAGAATTACCGATCATTACTGCACGCTCACTGTCGTTAAAACGCCTGATTGGCAATCTCATCAACAACTCAAAACGCTATGGGGCTGAACCAATTGAACTCAGTGCTTTTGTAGAAGATGAGCATATTAAAATCTGTGTAGCAGACAATGGTGAAGGAATTCCCGAAGACCAAATTGAAGGACTTATGCAACCTTTTGTCCGTGGTGATGCCGCACGTACAGTACAAGGGAGTGGTCTAGGTTTGGCCATCGTCAAACGGATTGTGGATATTCATCAAGGTGAACTGTTGATTTCCAACCGTCCTGAAGGCGGGTTACAAGCCATCATTTCACTACCAACTTCAATAAAAGTTGAGGAAGAATCGATACCTACAAATCCAATTCAAAAAATCAAACAAAGTTTGAGTGATCACTTTTAGTGATTGCTCAATAAACCAGCACTTAACTTTGTTTATTTAACAAACAGCCATCATTATTTTATTAATAAATAACAACTTAAAAACCATCACCAGAATTTATACCTGCATTTATTGAAAAAATTAGACCTTAGCATTAGAGGCATGCACAATTCAGTTTGAGGGCGGTACAATCCGTCTAGTTTTGAACAAGAATTGAGCGTAAACCATGTCTTTAGATCGTATTCGTTTAGCATCTCTCCATGACAAAGTCATGAGCGCAGAACAAGCTGCAACTTTTATCCAAGATGGGATGACTGTGGGGATGAGTGGATTTACTCGTGCAGGTGAAGCAAAAGCTGTACCTTTAGCGCTGGTAAAACAAGCCAAAGTGAATCCGTTGAAGATTACTTTAATCACAGGTGCAAGTTTAGGTAATGATCTAGACAAACAATTAACTGAAGCTGGTGTACTTGCGCGTCGTTTACCATTCCAAGTCGATAACACTTTACGTAAAGCCATCAACAATGGTGAAGTGATGTTCATCGATCAGCATTTGTCTGAAACTGTTGAGCAAATGCGTAACCTCCAGTTGAAAAAACCTGATGTTGCGGTGATTGAAGCGATTGCGATTACTGAAGATGGTGGCATCATTCCAACAACATCTGTGGGTAACTCTGCAAGCTTTGCAATTTTTGCTGAAAAAGTGATTGTTGAAATCAACACCAACTTAAGCCCTGCTTTTGAAGGCTTACACGATATTTATATCCCAACTTACCGTCCAACACGTCAAGCAATTCCTTTGACGCATGTTGATCAACGTATTGGTACACCTGCAATCAATATTGATCCTGCAAAAATCGTGGGTATCGTAATTAACAACGAATATCATGATTCTCCATCAACAGTGACACTACCAGATGATGAAACTCAAGGTATTGCCAACCACTTAATCGCATTCTTTGAAAAAGAAGTTGAAGAAGGTCGTTTACCTTCGAATCTTGGTCCTTTACAAGCAGGCATCGGTTCGATTGCCAATGCGGTATTAACTGGTCTTAAAGATTCTAACTTTGAAGATTTGGTGATGTATTCAGAAGTACTGCAAGACTGTACTTTCGAATTGATTGATGCGGGTAAAATGAAGTTTGCTTCAGGTTCATCAATTACCCTTTCTGCTAAATATGGCGAAAAAGTATTTAACAACCTAGAACAATACAAAGACAAACTGGTTCTACGTCCACAAGAAATTTCAAACCATCCTGAATTGGTTCGTCGCTTAGGCATCATTGGGATCAATACCGCGCTTGAATTCGATATTTACGGCAACGTCAACTCGACCCATGTGTGTGGTACTAAAATGATGAATGGTATTGGTGGTTCAGGTGATTTCGCACGTAATGCACATTTAGCGATCTTCGTGACCAAATCGATTGCAAAAGGTGGTGACATCTCTTCTGTTGTTCCATTTGCTTCACATATCGACCATGCTGAACATGATGTTGATATTCTTGTGACTGAACAAGGTCTTGCTGACTTACGTGGTTTAGCACCTCGTGAACGTGCTCGTGCGGTCATCAACAACTGTGCTCACCCAATGTATCGTGATGCATTGAATGATTACTTTGATCGTGCTTGTGAAAAAGGTGGTCAAACACCGCATATTCTTCGCGAAGCACTTTCTTGGCACTATAACTTTGAAGAAACAGGCCATATGCTTGCTTCTTTAGAAGATCAAGCTAAAAAATCTGCATAAGATTTTAAATCTGATGTAAAAAGTAAAAACGCCCTTCAGGGCGTTTTTTTATGGGCTTATTTGGGTTTGAATGCCCACCCACTGATTTATTAAATATCTAAAGACTCAGATTGCAACACGCACTTTATCTTTCTTTTCAATAAACGCCACACCAGCTTGGTCCTGATTAATCATCTCAACCGCTTTCTCTGCAATCATAATTGCGGGGGCATTGGTATTGCCATTCACCACTTTTGGCATGATTGACGCATCGACCACACGCAGGTTTTGAATACCATAAACCCGTAACCGTGGATCAACCACAGCCATATCGTCTACCCCCATTTTACAACTTCCCACAGGGTGATAAACGGTATCTGAGCGATCTCTTAAAACTTGGCGAATGTCCTCATCTGTTTTTACCGTGGCTGTAAATAAATCTTCTTTAATCATGCTTTTAAAAGCATCAGATTGCATTAATTTCTGAGTGAGTTTAAAGCCTTTAACCATTTCTTCTAAATCAGATTCTTCACCATAAAAATTCGGATCAATCAATAAAGGATCATCGATACTTGGCCCACTTATCTTAATCGATCCCCGACTGACTGGATTTAAAAGGCAGACATGACAGGAAATACCATGCCCTGTGTGCATCGTTCGTGCATGGTTATCCACCAGTGCAATCACAAAATGTAATTGTAAATTCGGTAGACTTTGCTCATTTGAACTTTTAATAAAACCGCCACACTCAGCAAAATTCGTAGTCATCAAACCACGGCGTTCTTTACGATAACGCCCAATTTGTTTAAATAGATCAATTGAACCTGGAATAGATAAGCCAAAGGTGCCTTGAATTTCACTGACTTTATAACCAAAAATAAAATCAGGATGATCATGAAAATTTTTCCCTACACCAGGTAAATGTTGTTTCACCTCAATGCCATGTTGCGCAAGTTCTTGTTGGTCGCCAACACCTGACAGCATCAGAATCTGTGGCGACTGCATCGCTCCCGCACTCAATAACACTTCTCGACGTGCAAAGATTTGTTTCAGATGACCACCTTGCTTGTATTCCACCCCAACAGCCACGCCATTTTCAATCAAGATTCGCTGAGTCTGTGCATGGATTTCAACCGTTAAATTTTTACGATCTCGGTGAGGAAATAAATAAGCCCGTGCGGAACTACAACGCTCCCCATTGATATGGGTCACTTGATAAACGCCTAAACCTTCCTGCTCTTCTCCATTGAAGTCATCCAGAATTCGATAACCCTGCTCTTTGGCGGCTGCGATATATTTTTGCTGTAAGGGATTATCACTGCGTAAATCAATAACTGAAAGTGGTCCAGCATTGCCATGATATTGATTTTTAATTCTTTGGTTATTTTCAGACTTAATAAAATAAGGCAAGACCTCATCATATGACCAACCAGTATTGCCTAAGGCTGCCCAATCATCATAATCTTGTCGATGTCCACGGATATACACCATGGCATTAATTGCCGACGAACCACCTAAGCATTTTCCACGAGGCTGATAACCTTTACGACCATTTAAGCCCTTTTGCGGTACAGTTTCAAAGGCCCAGTTATTGATCTTGGTTGGAATGCTAATCACTGCTGCACAAGGAACTTCTACTTTCCAACCCTCACCTGCCCCCCCTGCTTCAAGTAGACAAACAGAAACTTGCGGGTTTTCTGATAAACGCCCAGCCAACACACAGCCTGAGCTTCCACCACCGATAATAATATAATCAAATTCCTGTTTATTCACGTGAAGTTCCTTTTTTGTTTTAAATTATGCCTCCATTATTATGCACACTTTCAATCAATAAAAAATCACTATTCTCAGCCTATAACGTTTTTATAAGTTAACAAACTCAACAAAAAGTATTTACGTATTGTCTAAAAAATAAACTTATCAACTGAGACTTTTTATATTAATCTGCTGTAAAGATTGTTTTAAAAAACAAGAGATAAAAATTCTATGTTTATTATCAGACAGTTTCAAGAAACCGATTTAGATGAAGTCATCGCACTGTGGGAAGTCTGCGATTTAACCCGTCCTTGGAACAACCCAGAAATTGATATCTTCCGTAAAGTCGCACAAAAAGACGGATTGTTTCTATTGGCGGTCAAAGATGAACAATTGATCGCTACGGTTATGGGGGGCTATGATGGGCATCGGGGCTGGGTCAATTATCTTGCTGTCCATCCTCATGATCAACGTAATGGTGTTGCAACTGCATTGATACAACAACTTGAAAAGCGTTTAGTTGCATTAGGTTGCCCCAAACTGCAACTGTTAATCCGTAAGGATAATATTGATGTACAAAGCTTTTATGAGCAACTCGGCTATGAAGAAATCGAAGTCGTGTGTTTGGGTAAACGTCTTATTTCAGATTAAAAATCTGTCGAATCCATCTGCTTTCATGGCGATTGACAGAAAAACTTAGAATTTATAGCCATATGACAGCCCTAAAATGTCCTGACTCATTTTGAGTTTCGCTTCACCACCACCAAACGCAGGGGAAATTTTGCCTTTTACTTCATCTTCTAAGGCATGTGTATAGGCAATACTGATTTCTTGATGTTGATCGAAATTCCAAGTTGCACCCACGCTGAGGTGGTCTTGAATTACCCCAGGAGCAAGAATATTTAAAAACACTTCACTGTCTGGAATCGGTTGATCATTATGACTATAACCGGCTCTTAGTGTGAGCTTTGGATGGGCTTGATAAGACACACCCAGTTTATAGATATTGATATCATTCCAGCCAAACCCTGGCCCTTGTGGTGAACCAAAAGCATGACCTTGTTGTAATTGTGCAAGATCAAAAGGATTTCCTACCGATTTCACATCCGAATAGTTAATTCGTTGTACATCCGCAGCCACTGTTAATAGAGGTGTGATTTTGACAGCTACACCCACACCATAACTTTCAGGAACATCAAAGTCACCTCGTTCAGCAAATAACCCACGATATCGATCAAAGCGATCTGCATTAATTTTTGAAGAATAATTTGCACCTAAGGTTAAGCGTTGATCAAAGAATTTTCCAGCCCAACCGATACGTGCACCAATGCCAGTCGCAGCATCTTTTCCACGATTACTTAAATTTGAAGCATCGGCTGAAAATCCGCTAAACCCAGCAATTCCCCGTGCTTCAAAACGTTGATAGAGAATATTGGTTGCAATGCCGATAGATTGATTTTCTGAATATTTCCAAGCAACTGCTGGAGTAATAAAAACTTGGGTTAAATCCACTCCTGCTGTTCCACTGTTGCCAAATGCTGCAAATGGATTATTTTTATATCCCGTATTCATTCCACCATTCCCATATATTGCTAAACCTAAAGCAACTTGATCATTGATTTGATGGTTGAATGCAAGCTCTGGGAGTACAAAATATTTGCGTCCATTGCCATCATATTGACCATTGGCGTTGGGATAAGCTTGTGGCATTTGATTCGCTGTAATCTCAGCTGAACGATCAGGTGAAAACACGGTTGCACCAACATCAATACGATCACCAATCCAGCTTAAGCCTGCTGGGTTATTGGCAATCGTTAATGCATCTTGAAATTGAGCGATTGAGGTCCCTGCATTGCCTTGGGCTTTTACCCCATAGCCATGCATAAAATAGCCTGTCGTTGCAAAAGCGGTAGAACTGAATGCCGATAGCCATACAGCAATAGATACTATTTTAACTGGAGCTTTCATGATTTATCTTACTTTTAAATAATATATAAGTAAGTATATTGTTAGCTATATCTATTGTAATCAAAGATAAAATGCGATCCTTATTTTATTTGTGCATAAAGAATTTTTTCTTTGATTTTTTAATTTTACCCACTCTTAAAAAAACTGGGAATGTGATGGTCAAATCTGCAAGCTCGCTGGTTAATGCTTCAGCTAAATCAAGTAATGGATGATCCTGATTTCTTTCGCAATAGTGTTTAATTGCAGACCAGGTCGATAAATACTTTAACAGTTGTGCAGAGGACCACTGGTACTGCATCTTAAACTCAGCAACGTTTATTTCATCAAAAGGAAAGGGAATGGTTTTATATTCTTCATCGATATAACGGCGCTCTGCATCCCAATAACCATCTAATTTTTCAGCATATAAGTTTTGAATCATGGTATTGATGGCTGCATTTTCGACATGAATTAAGCCGTAACCGATTACAGCAAGAATACCTTGTGGTTTTAATGTGCGTTCAACTTCTTTATAAAAGCCATCAAAATCAAACCAATGAATGGCCTGAGCAACAGAAATCAAATCAAAACTTTGTGCTGTAAATGAAGTTTGTTCAGCAGATTGGACTTGATAGCTGACATTGTCGAAATAAGGCGCAAGGTTTAATTGTTTTTCGCTCATATCTGTTGCAACAACATGATCAAAATAAGGGCTAAGCAATTGAGTAAATTGACCTGAACCCGCACCACAATCCCAAGCAAAACCGCGCTCTGGAACATGATTTAAAATTTCCTGAACCACTTCTTGCGGATAACTCGGTCGAGCTTGCTGATAAAGCTGGCTGCCTGATGAAAATAAATCTTTCATTGTTCTTATAACAATCTATTTCACTTACCAAAGGTTTATCTTACGATATTTATAGTCCATGGCAAGATATTTTGTAAGACAATGGGTTCAATTTACGCATTCAAAATGACATGCTGTTTTTAATGATGAGCATCTATTTTTAATTGATGATAAAAAGCAGGCAATAAAAAACCCCAAACAATGTTTGAGGTTTTTCAAATATGGTGGCGAGACCCAGGATCGAACTGGGGACACACGGATTTTCAATCCGTTGCTCTACCTACTGAGCTATCACGCCGATGCGGTGTATTAAGCCGTATCTCAGTTCAATAGTCAATAAAAATCATGACTTTTTTATTCAACCGAATATTTTTTACCCAAAAAAAATCCCTGATGGGATCAGGGATTGAAATCTCAAAGATTTTTAAATATGGTGGCGAGACCCAGGATCGAACTGGGGACACACGGATTTTCAATCCGTTGCTCTACCTACTGAGCTATCACGCCGATGGGGCGTATTAAACAATTTAATGGTTTAGTCGTCAAGCATTGAAATCACTAAAATCATTCAATAGTTTATTTTTACAACAAAAACCGCCTATTTATTCTAAATAAGGCTGTTTTTTATGCGTTTTTCAGCTTTAGAGGGCAAATTTTGGCACGCTTAATTTGCTAAACTAAGGTACTCTTCCTCGCTTTAAGTTTTGCAAACTCAATTTAATTTTTCCCAAAGTGTTCTGGTCGTGACGGCAATATGCTGCTGAGATCAGCTCAAACTTATAGTTCTGAAAAATAGCCAAATAAAAAAGCAACCTGATCAGGTTGCTTAAATTGGTCAAAGATCCAAGATGATCTTAGATTTTACCTAAGTGAGCTAAACAACGATGGATTGCTCCACAGCCCGGCTCAAAGTTTTTAATGCCCTTTTCTTCCTCGATACGACAAACTTCTTCGACCAAACGTTCTGCAACGCCGCGTCCGCGGTTAGCAGGATGCACCACAATATTTTCCAAAGTCCGACTTTCACCTTGTCCAGTACACCATAACGCACCAATAATCTTTGTATTAAATTCTGCGACATAAAGTAAGGTATAATGAGCCAAGTTTTGCTCAAGTTGTTCTATGGCATCATGACCATCCCCAAACTCGGGACTGGTGTCATATAATCGCTCAAGCTGATCGCGAACTTCTTCATTTTCTAGTGAAGTTTTAGCATGTACGGTAATAGGCATTGATTAACCCTCCTGAGCAATCTAATATGCTGTCACTTTCGTCACAGCGAAATATCTTTACATCAAACTTTTAATTTTTGACGTTTTTTGAGGAACGTGTCTATGGCGCAACGTATCAGTGAAGTGGTAAGAAACACCAACGAAACTAAAATTCGAGTTCGTGTGAATCTTGATGGTACTGGTCAAGGCACGCTCAATACAGGTGTTCCCTTTTTAGACCATATGGTTGATCAAATCAAGCGTCATGGTTTATTTGACATCGATATTCATTGTGATGGCGACTTAGAAATCGATGATCACCATACTGTAGAAGACTGTGGAATCACACTAGGCCAAGCATTTGCGCAAGCACTCGGTGATAAAAAAGGCTTAAAACGTTATGGTCATTTCTATGCACCACTTGATGAAGCTTTAAGCCGTGTCGTGGTTGATTTATCAGGTCGTCCAGGTTTATGGATGGATATCCCATTTACACGTGCCCGTATCGGCAGTTTTGATGTGGATTTATTTTCCGAGTTTTTCCAAGGCTTTGTAAATCACGCTTTAATGACTTTGCACATTGACAATTTAAAAGGCAAAAATAGCCATCACCAAATTGAAAGTGTTTTTAAAGCATTTGCACGTGCGCTTCGCATGGCCTGTGAAGTTGATCCGCGTGCAGAAAATACTGTTGCATCGACTAAAGGAACCTTGTAATGACCCGTATTGCCCTTCTTGACTATGGCATGGGAAATCTTCATTCAGCAGCCAAAGCACTCGAACATGTTGGCGCAACTGTAGATGTCACAAATGATCCAAAATTAATCGCTCAGGCAGATAAAATCGTATTTCCGGGTGTAGGGGCAATGCGTGATTGTATGCAGGGGATGCATGAAGCAGGTATTGATGAGGTTGTGCGCCATGCTGCGTTTAATAAACCGGTACTTGCCATTTGTGTCGGCATGCAAGCTTTGCTTGAATCGTCAGAAGAAAATGCAGGCACTCAAGCGCTGGGTATTTTTGAGGGTGTGGTAAAACATTTTCCAGATATGGACGGCTTAAAAGTCCCTCATATGGGCTGGAACCAAGTCCATCAGGCAGATCCAAATCATCCGATGTGGAAAGATATTGATCAAGATAGCCGTTTTTACTTTGTACATAGCTATTATGTCGAACCCAAAGCCCCGTCTCTTGTTGCTGCAACATGTGATTATGGTTTGCAGTTCTGTACGGCTATTCATAAAGAAAATTTATTTGCGACACAGTTCCATCCTGAAAAGAGCCATACAGCAGGTTTACAGTTACTGAAAAACTTTGTGGAATGGAAAATCTGATTTATTCAGGTCAATTTCATCCCGATTTATATCTCTAAAAATCAAGCCAATTGCGATTGGCTTGATTTTTTTATTCTATTTTGACTTTATTTTTTATCGTCTGTTTATTATGATTCAACCAAATTGAATAAAAATCCAACAATTGATTTTAAAAATTGATTTAAAAACCTTAATTCATTCTAGGAACATAACAATGTCTTCTAATTTTCAAACCAATGATTCAGCTTTAAGTGCCAGTGGCCGTTTTGGTCGATTATCCTATTTGGGCTGGAATATGCTGTTGGGTCTATCTATGTTTGTACTGGGTATTATCGCTGCACTATTCATCCCAGCTTTAAGTAACTCACCTTCAAATACGCTCATCTTTATTCTCGGCACAGTTGCGATTATTATTTATATCGCAGTGATCTACTTTAGCTTTATTTTTACAATTCGTCGCTTACATGACAAAAACCAAAGTGGCTGGTTATCTCTTCTTATGCTTTTACCTTTGGTGAATTTATTCTTTTTTGTTTATTTAAGCTGTGCAAAAGGAGATGCTGGGACAAATAACTATGGCGCACCTCGAATTACTCGTGGTTGGGAAAAAGTATTGGCTTGGATTTATATTGTGATCTTCCCGATTAGTATTCTAATTCTTGCAGTTACAGCAATCCCAGCATATCAAAGTTACCTTGACCAAGCGCAACAATTTCAGCAATATCAACAACAAATCAATCAATCTGAATAAATCAGCCGAAATAACCACCCTATTTTTATAAGGTGGTTATTTTACTCTTTGGTGACAAAACCACCTTCTAATGGCTCAACACTAATTTTAATATCTGCCTTTAAATTTAAAGCTGCATAACGGTCTTTAATTTCGTTAATCAACTGTTCCATGGTGACATGGCTTAAATCCAATTCAGACTCAGCATACGCTTTGGTCACCAGATCTGCTTTATCTTGCTGTTTAGATTCCATATTCCAGCGTTCAGTCATCCCAACTAAACGCGCCAATTCAATTAAGCTTTGCGCACTCGACGGTGTTGAGTTTTGCAACCATTTGGTCATGGTTCCTTTTGAAGTCTCGAGTACGTTAACAATATCACTGGCTTTTATATTTTTATCCTGAATTAATTGCTTTAAACGCTTGGCACCTTCTATAAAAAGATCATCATCTTTTTCAACCATACAATTTATTCCTGTGTTTTTGACCCACAAAACTATCATCTTTTATTCAAAGTTTGTTATAACACAATATGGTTAATATTTTTAATGCTTAAACTGGTCGACTAAAATTTGTGAGCTTAAATTTGTGAATATTCAAACTCAGCAACTTCCTAGTAAAGAACAAATTCAGAGCTTTCCCCGTTTTCAAAATTTGCCTTTGAGTAACATCTTTGTGGTCAATAGCTTACAACAATGCCAAGCAATTGAAGCAGAATTAAAAACGGCGCACATTTTTGGTTTCGATACTGAGTCCAAACCTACCTTTAATAAAGGTGAAATACAAACTGGCCCACATCTTATTCAACTGGCGACATTTGAAAAAGCCTATTTATTTCAAGTTTCAGCAGATATTTTGGCTTTTCTAGCGCCCTTTTTTGAAAATCCTGATCAGATTAAAGTCGGTTTTGGCTTAAAAAATGATGCACATTTATTTCGTAAAAAAGGCATGCAACTCAACAGTGTCATCGAACTTTCAAAATGCTTTTCGAGTTTTGGCTTCAATAATCCTTTAGGGATTAAAAATGCCATGGCATTGCTATTTCAAGTCAATTTCCCTAAAAGTAAATCAATTAGCACCTCAAATTGGGCACGTAAAATCCTCACAACGCCACAAATTGAATATGCAGCAGCCGATGCCTACGCTGCACTCTTAATTTTCGAAGCCTTACTGGATTTAGACTTAATACCTGACACGATTGCACATACTCAGCTTAAATTGAGCATTCGCGCCAATAAAAGCCTAAACTGACACTTAGAAATTGATCAAGTTTTTGCTAAGATGAAGATCAATAAATTCTTCATTGAGATTAAGCAAGGAGCGAAAGCATGCTGATCATCCCGGCAATTGACCTGAAAGATGGTAAATGTGTTCGTTTAAAACAAGGTCGTATGGAAGACGATACCGTATTTTCTGATGATCCTGTTGCAACAGCACAGCATTGGGTAAATGAAGGCGCTCGTCGTTTGCATTTGGTTGATTTGAATGGGGCTTTTGCTGGAACACCAATTCATAAACCTGTGGTTGAAGCAATTGCAAAAGCACAGCCTGAACTGCCAATCCAAATTGGCGGTGGTATTCGCTCTTTGGAAACAATCGAACATTATTTAGATGCGGGCGTTTCTTTTGTCATCATCGGGACCAAAGCAGTTCAAAATCCTGAATTTGTTGAAGAAGCCTGTAGGAAGTTTGCGGGACACATTATTGTCGGTATTGATGCGATCAATGGTATGGTTGCAACTGATGGCTGGGCAAATGTCACTGATGTAAAAGCCACTGATCTTGCAAAACGTTTTGCAGATGCCGGTGTATCGAGTATTGTTTATACCGATATCGCACGTGACGGTATGATGCAGGGTGTCAATGTTGAACAGACAGTAAATCTCGCACAATACTCAGGTCTTCCAGTGATCGCCTCAGGCGGTGTAACTAATCTGGATGATGTGCGTAATTTAAAAGGTAAACCGGGTATTTTAGGTGCGATCACAGGTCGTGCAATTTACGAAGGCACATTAAACCTACGTGAAGCGCAGCTGTTATTGGATGAACAAGGCTTTTAATTTCCCAGCCTAGATCTGATTAAAAAAAGAGAACTTAGATGTTCTCTTTTTTATGCGTTAAAAAGTGGTCTTTAAATCAACATATCGATATTTAAACCAATGTATTTTCAAAATGTTGCATTTCAATTTTACTTGCTAAAAAGGGCTTCATTGCCGTAAACCACTGTTTAAATTCATCTGTTTTCATAAAAACATCTGTATGGGTTTTAAGATCAATCCAGTGAATTTGTAGAATATATTTTTGATTGTCTTCTATACCACGGATTAATTTAAATTTTTCACAACCTTGGGCATTCCGGAAGGTGTCTGATAATTCATAAAATTTCTTTTCAAAAGCCATTTGTTGGCCATCAACAATATGAAATAAAGCCTGTTCGATCACCATGATTTATTTCTCTTTATCAAAATTTTAATTCAATATGCTAGCACGACTGCATGACAATTGAGTGATTTAAATACCCGATTACTCAGCTTAACATCTGCACAATACTGTGCTTTCGCGTAAAATAGCCCTGCTCTTCTACATTACTTTATTTTATGTCTTCCTCTCCCCTCGCTTTATTTTTAAAGTCCAGAACACCTCAAATTGCACTGATCCTAATGACCATGATTTGGGGTGGTACATTTGTCATTGTACATTATGCCCTAAACTATAGTTCCCCTATGTTTTTTGTCGGTTGTCGTTTTGCTGCAGCGACCATTGCTGTTGGATTACTGTCTTATAAATATCTAAAAGGTATCAATTTAAAAGAACTCATCGCTGGTGCACTGATTGGCGGCATGATTGCCGCAGGGTATGGCTCGCAAACTGTCGGTATGCAAACCATCAGCAGCAGTGAGTCTGCATTTTTAACAGCATTATATGTGCCCCTTGTACCGATTCTTATCTGGGTGATTTTTCGCAAAAGACCACATATCATGACTTGGCTCGGTGTTTTACTGGCGTTTATCGGTTTAATTTTTTTGACAGGAAATGGTTTTCATCACATTGATTTAAATACGGGGCAAATCATTACATTAGTTGGCTCGTTTGCAATTGCTATGGAGATTATTCTCATCGGGCACTTTGCAGGGAGGGTCAATATTCAGCATGTAACGGTGATTCAGCTTGCCTTTGCTTCATTGATTTCATTTGCCAGTATGCCTTTTGTGGGTGAGCTGCATATTCCACCCTTTTCATGGCAATTGGTGATGCTTGCAGTTGGACTGGGCTTAACCAGTGCTTTATTACAATTGACGATGAATTGGGCGCAACGTTCTGTCGATCCGTCTCAAGCGGCCGTGATTTATGCTGGCGAACCAGTTTGGGCAGCTTTATTTGGAAGAATTGCAGGTGAACGCTTACCTTTGCTGGCTCTTTTTGGTGGTTTACTTGTGGTATTGGGGGTGATCATCAGTGAATGGAGACCCAAATTTTTATACACACGACAGCTTAAAGAAAATTCAACTGAGATAGAAAAACAGCGTTCTTAATTAGAACGCTGTTTTCACTAAAATTACGCTTTGATCAAGCTGTATTGCTCGGGAACAAGATCCATCAAGGGTGATTTATTCAGTTATATCGGTAAGGCTTGATCATCATTCAGCGCAATAATGCCTCGAATGGCGCGATAGACAATCCATATCCAAGAAATAAATAAGGTGGCAGCACAAAAAATCGTAGCACCCACGGCAACACCAGCAAAGGCATTGACATTATCCATGGTGAAAAATAGAAAAATAAACGGAATAAATGCAATTACCGTCCAGACTAAATACCACCAAAAAGTGCGAATTTGCCATCTAAAATGACTTTCGAAAATCGTACCACGGACCGAATTCAATTTTACATAATTGATAATCAATGCAATGATTGCAAGAATTCCCGCAGAAAAAATTGCAACAATATAAAGGATATATAAAATTAAAGTCAGAGATTTACTATTATTTGGATCAACATAATTATTCATTGTAAGCCCTTTTAAATTTGCTAACGCCCGTTTAAATCTTAAACATATTCAAAGGCGAAATTAACCATAAAATCAATAAAATATTAAAGAATATGGTACACAAATAAATCTTTTTAAAGGGTTGTTTTTGTGTTTTATGTCGTAAGCGTTGCTGTGCTAACCAAGCTGCAGGCCAACCACCTAAAAAAGCTAAAATATGCAGGGTATTTTCAGGAACACGACGCTGATTGCTCTGCGCAGCTTCTTTATCTTGTGCATAAAACCAATAGGTCATCACATTGATAATACTGACAAAAAGAATAAACATGCCATTGAGCAAACCGCTTATGGTCAAAATTGCCAAAGCAATAATATAAACAGCGCACAAAATTTGCATCGGCTGTAATTTAGCCTGCTTTGCTGCATGCAACTGCTTGGCTTTAGCCGCTTGCTGGCTTGTGACTTTCGCCATTTGTGTGGCTTTTAAATATGTGACTTGTTTTGCTTTATAACGCCCTTGGCCGTCTAATTGCACCACATATTCAAGGGCACAGCCCACGATTGGGCGTGGCCCTTTTTGTGCAAAATCTTTGATGTGTAAAAATACGCGATCTTTTACACCATCATTTGGTTGAATAAAGCCATAGCCTTTATCATCGAACCATTCAACTAAACGACCTTGATCACGCATTTTATTTCCCACAAAAAGCTATTAAGCAGTCACGAACTTTAATCTTTCAATCAACATATTACGCATTTCTTGCGGATTTTTCTGCAAAATATCGTCACCTGTGCGTGCTTCAGCGGCATTCATCTGAGCGATTTGTAAACGCATCATCCAAAAGCGACCTGCGGCCATAGCCAAATATAACTCTAAACAAGCTCTTTCATCTTCAGTCAGGGGACGAATCGAGGTATATGCATTTAAGAAAGCCGTTGCTTTGGCTTCATTCAAGCGAACACTTGGATATTCTGTACAAAAGTCATTTAAGGTAATCGCAATATCAAAAAGTAATTCATCTTGATTCATTTCATAAAAATCAAGAATGCCTTTTAACTCATCGCCTTCAAACAAAGTATTGTCACGGAACAAATCTGAATGAATAAAACCTTTAGGTCGATTTGGATACATCATGGTCAGTGCTTCATATAAACCTAAAAGGTTATTCAGCAAAGCGCTATCCGCCACATCCAACGTTGGTTTAATTTGTTGAGCAACGTTATACCAATAGGCATGATCACGCGCCACTTGACGCTGTAATGGGAAGTTTTGTAACGCCACATGCATTTTGGCCTGTGCTACAGCAATTTGCTCAACTTGAGCGATTGTAGAAGGCATCGGATGTTTACCTGACATCCGTGGCGCAATTTGTGCAGGTTTATCTTTTAAGCTATGAATCGACTGACCGCTATGTTTTAACGGAACAGGAACTGCCAAACCTTGTTGCCCCAAGTGTTCTAAGACAGGAATTAACTCCCCTGCTGCTTGTGCATCCATATTTTCAAATAATGTTAATACAAACTGTGTTCCATCAGCACAAATGATAAAATAGTTGGTATTTTGCACACCGCCTTGAATTGGTTTAAGTTCAACCACCTCTAATCCATAAGGTGCTGCAAAGTGTTGAACTTCTTTTAAACTCAAAGTGGTATAAACCGACATAGAAAACCTGCGAAAAAACTTACATAAGTTTGATAGAATAACCGCTTCGACTATCGAGGTGTAGCACCTAAGTCACGAACTTTCATAATCGCCTGTTATTTTTGGAAAAAATTATGCTCGCTAAACGTATTATTCCTTGCCTGGACGTAGATAATGGTCGTGTGGTGAAAGGTGTCCAGTTTCTGGATATCCGTGATGCAGGAGATCCTGTAGAAGTTGCCCGTCGTTATAATGAGCAAGGTGCAGATGAAATCACCTTTTTAGACATTACCGCAACATCAAATGGCCGTGATACCACTTACCGTACTGTTGAACGTATGGCTGAAAGTGTGTTTGTTCCACTTACAGTTGGTGGTGGTGTTCGTAAAGTTGAAGATATTCGTTTGTTATTAAATGCAGGCGCAGATAAAGTCAGCATCAACTCTGCTGCGGTATTTAATCCTGAGTTCGTTCAAGAAGCGTCTCAGCGCTTTGGTGCACAATGTATTGTTGTAGCAATCGATGCGAAAAGAACGGGTGAAAATAAATGGGAAATTTTCACCCACGGCGGCCGCAAACCAACAGGCATAGATGCAATTGAATGGGCGGTCAAAATGGCAGAATTCGGTGCAGGTGAATTATTGGTTACCTCTATGGATGCGGATGGGACGAAAGCGGGTTATGACATTGGTTTAATGCGTCAAATCAATGATCGTGTCACCATTCCGACCATTGCATCAGGCGGTGTGGGTAATTTACAACATTTAGCAGATGGTATTTTAAAAGGTGGTGCCGATGCTGTATTGGCAGCTTCTATATTCCATTTTGGTCAATACTCTATTCCTGAAGCGAAACAATATCTTGCTGAACAAGGGATTGAAATGCGTCTTTAATTGATTTTTAGCGCACATATATAGAAGAATGTTATTTTGGCATTCTTTTATATATGCAATTGATTTAGCCTGATTCAAATAGCAAAAATTGAAATACCCAGAATTAAAAAACTAAGATAAAAATGATAAAAAATCTATATGATTTTAAATAGCTCCTCATAGCTCATTTTATACAAAGTACCAAGCCTTAAACTCAATAGGCCTAGTTCATCAATCAAAAAACGATCATTTAGAGTGAATCATATTGGTATTGAAAGTCCCTTCTCCTTTTGGGAGAAGGCTAGGATGAGGGGGCTTTTTATTGATTTATAGTTTTAAAAAAATTTCAAAGAAGCCTACTGCCATCAAAAATTGAATAAATGATTAATCTCGAACCACTTTAGCAATACTTTTATATGAAAAAAAATCATGGTTATTGGGATTACTTATTCTGGTTATTTCCTTTAATCTTATAGTGAAAATTTCATAAAAATAAGTGCGAGTCATTATGGATTTAATAAAAATAATACGGAAACTCAAGCAAATCATCCGCTATAAATACCATTATTCCAGTTCCTATCATGCATTTAAAATGTCTGAATCAATGCATACTTACCACCGTGCAACCAGTTATGAACATCTGGCGCTTAACCAGCGTGACCCTCTTGATTTAGATCAGCGATTAAATGAAAAAATCCAAAAATATCAACGCAACGCGATTTGGTATTTTTTACATTCAGCACTTAAAGGATATAGCACGGCCCAATATAAATTGGGCATGATTTACCTACAAGGCCAACTCGGCCTATCACCAGATAAAAAGAATGCATACAAATGGTTGTTGCTTGCTGCAAATCAAGGTCATCTCGAAGCACAACACCAACTTTATCGGCTTTATTTACAATAAAAAACCAGCTCGAAAGCTGGTTTTTTGATCTACCAAATTAGTGATTAACCACCAATTTTTTTGTATTTGGTACGTTTTTGCACAGCAGCATCACCCAAACGCGCTAAACGATATGCTTCATATTCAGCATAGTTGCCTTCGTAGAATTCTGGCTGTTCATTTTCAAACGACAAGATATGTGTAGCAATACGGTCAAGGAACCAACGGTCATGCGATACCACCATGACAGTACCAGGGAATACAAGAATTGCATCCTCTAGTGCACGTAAAGTTTCAATATCCAAGTCGTTTGATGGCTCATCCAGTAAGATTACGTTGGCGCCCATCTGAAGGATCTTCGCAAGTTGTAAACGGTTACGTTCACCACCTGACAATTCACCAACACGTTTTTGCTGATCTTGACCTTTAAAGTTAAAGCGACCGATATAGGCACGAGATGCAATCTCGTATTCGCCAATTCTTAAGATATCTAAACCACCAGAAACTTCTTCCCAAACTGTTTTATTGTTATCTAAAGTGTCACGAATCTGACCAACATAAGCAACTTTTACAGACTCACCCAATACAACTGTACCGGTATCAGGTTGCTGTTCGCCTGTCATCATACGGAATAAAGTGGTTTTACCTGCACCGTTTGGACCAACGATACCAACAATCGCAGTTGGTGGCACTGTGAACGATAAGTTTTCATAAAGTAGACGGCCATCAAACGATTTGCTGATGCCTTCAACTTCTACAACCTTATTCCCTAGGCGTGGACCAGGTGGAATATAGATTTCAGAGGTTTCATTACGTTGTTGGAACTCACGTGAGTTCAGCTCTTCAAAGCGCTCCATACGTGCTTTGTTTTTCTTTTGCTGACCTTTAGCATTTGAACGAACCCATTCCAATTCTTTTTTCAATGCTTTAGCAAAAGATTCTTCTTGTTTATTTTCCTGCTCTAAACGTGCATTCTTTTGTTCCAACCAAGAAGAATAGTTACCTTGATAAGGAATACCATGTCCACGGTCAAGCTCAAGAATCCACTCTGCAACGTTATCCAAGAAATAACGGTCATGGGTAATCGCAACGATTGTACCAGCAAAGTCTTTTAAGAAACGCTCTAACCAAGATACAGATTCTGCATCCAAATGGTTGGTTGGTTCGTCAAGCAATAACATGTCTGGTTTAGACAATAACAAACGACACAATGCTACACGACGACGTTCACCACCTGAAAGTAAGCTTACGTCAGAATCCCATGCTGGAAGATTCAATGCTGCTGCAGCTTGATCCATTTGGTTGCTAAGGTTGTGTGCATCCCAAGCATGAATAATTGCTTCTAATTTCTCTTGCTCTTTTGCAAGTGCATCAAAGTCAGCATCTTCAGCTGCATATTCAGCAAAAACTTCATCTAAACGTGCCAATGCATCTAATGGTTCACGTAAACCATCTTCAACGTTTCCACGTACATCTTTATTTGGATCTAATGGTGGTTCTTGCTCTAGATAACCGATTTTAATACCTGGTTGCGCACGAGCTTCACCTGAGAAATCTTTATCTACGCCAGCCATAATACGGAGTAGGGTAGATTTACCTGCACCGTTTAAACCAAGTACACCAATTTTTGCACCTGGGAAAAATGATAAAGAGATGTCTTTTAGGATTTCGCGCTTAGGCGGAACCATCTTCGACACACGGTTCATCGTGTAAATATATTGGGCCACGTAGGACTCCTCTATAATGAATAGAAATTCGCAAAATGCGAATAAATAAATACCGTCAATTATACGCTGAATTTATCTATTTTTGTTCAGATTTGTCCAATTGATTGAGATATTTTAAAAGCATCAAGAAAACATTTTTCCACACCAATACATGCAATCAAATCGCGACCTCACACATGATCACGAACAAAAATTCGGCTGATACTGATATACAAATTGCGTCTTGGTTTGAGTTGAACTTGGTGCATTGTAGTTTGACAATGTTTTCAAAGCAGAAAAACTAATGGCAGCACGTTGTACAACCTTATTGGTGTAATTTGCATTTGGGTCTTGGTACTTAAACGAGACTTCAACTACAGCAGGTTTTAATCCTGCATAAGGTGCTTGGGTATACCATAAACTCATATCTACCTCTGCATCAAACTCGCCTAAATCAATGCTGACCCCACGATAACTTCGTTCATAAAGGGTGAGTCCACCTACAGGTGATAACAGCTGATTATCACTGATGGCAAAGGTTTCTTTAAATTTTGGAAAATGCGTATGGATGTCTAAAAACTTATTGATTGTCCGTGTATTTGCCACTGTGGTGGATTTACTGGACCCCACCAAAAACCCTTGTGTTGCTGTTTGCGTGATATCATCTTCAAGCTTAGTTTTGGCTCCTGCAGTCGAGCTACTCAAATCGGAAAAATCAGACAGATAATGATCATAGCTTCTAAATTTAAGCGTCACTTCAGATGCTCCGTTTTCAATCCGTTCTCGAAAGCTATAGCCCATATTATTGAGTAGGCAACTGCTGGGTGAATCATAAAAACGTATTTGGCGTTGCTTGTCTAAGATCATCGTTCCTGAAACTGTACGGTTAATTTGCTGGGCAATAACCGTTTTGGCTTGTTGCATATAGCTATTTACGTTGGCGGACTCATTGGCATAGCTAAATTTGTCTGGCTGTAACAACAACTTATATTCACGTGATGTCACTTGCGGTACAGCCCAAGCAGTTGCAGTCATTAAACTCGTTAAAACGGTGAGAATGGCTATTTTTTTCATTGAGGAACCTATTATTTTTAAATGATGCTGATAGAAAAGCCGCCTCTTGGGCGGCTGTTGTTATGCAATTATTGGCCTTTTAAATTCAATTTATCCATGATGTACAAGGTATTGATATCAATACGTGTACGCGCCGCATCCAGATACTTTGGCTCCATACCTTTGGCATTATTCCAAAGCCCCATATCGTCATCATTTAAAATCCCAAGTGTCGCACTATTGATCAACCACAGACCTTCCATTTTATCATGTGGATATTTAACCGCTTTCCCCATATCCAGTACCAATGTTTTAGGTGCTGGAAAAATATTAAATGCTTTTAAACCGTCCCAGCCTTTATCCAATTGGTATTCTTCTAAGGTCTTGCCCGCAATGGTTAAACCGAGCTTTTCGTCTTGTTTGACATCATTTTGTGTTTGAATATCTTCTAAATTGGTGGCTTTGCTTAAATCAATACGATAGACATTTTTCATCACATTTGGCGTATCTTTATAAAACAATCCATCACGTTCTAAAACCAGAAATTGTGTTGCACTGAGGGCAATAATGGCAGAGTTTGAATTTTCAGCTATCTCTTGCTGATATAAATATTGTGCGACTTTTCCTGTTTCAAGATTAATCGTCACAATACGCGTCAATGTTGATTTATTGACATTTTTATTTGGTAAACTCATGGTCGATTGCATAATCCCAACCAAAGTTTTTTGGTCTGGGCTAATGGTTAAGCCTTCCATCCCTCGATTGGCACGGCGATAGCTAAACTCATTTGGCAAAGTCCAATTGTTGCGCTTATCAGCCTTAAATGGGTTGATACGCCCTATTTCTTTACCATTGGCATCATAATGCACAATATGTGGTCCATATTCATCGCTGACCCAGAACGTACCATCGTTAAGTGCAGTGATCCCTTCACTATCCAAGCCATAATCATCCAGTCTAATTGGATTATTCACCACATCGTATGGCTTGGTTGGATCTACAGTAATCACTTTCCCATTAACATCATACGGTGTTTCCCCTGTGCCACCTAAAGCAGAAGTATTGGGTAATCCCGTGATGTCTTTTCCATCGCGATCTTTTAAATTGATGGTTTTAATTAATTTCACAGTGCCATTGGCTTGAACTTCAAATAAACCAATTTTCGGCACATAGTCTGGAATGGCAAAAACCTTACCTGCGCCATATAATTTATCAGTAAAGTCTGCATTTGGCCCCCGATCGGTCAATGCATAGAATTGTTTTTTATTGCTTGGATGTGCAGCAACATCAGAACCAAAACCACCCTGACGAATATCAAACGTGCTATCAATGGTCGTACCATTCGCAGGGTAACGTCCCAGTACGTTAAATGGCAACGCTACACCTTGTTCAAACAAATTGGGCTTACAACCGTTTTCGGTTTTAGTGATTTCACTGGCTTCAAGTTTGCCATTACCATTACGATCTAAACCGCTCTGAATACGCGTTCCCCCCATGACACAGGCTTCATCACCAAATGCCAATGTTATATTTTGGGTTAAGGTCTTCTGTGTTATTGAATCTTGATCATCATCAGAACATGCGGTTAAACCCAGTAAACTACAGAGGACTAAAGTTAAAGTGCTTTTATGGCGGGTCAGTTTATTTATTGCTGCTTTTTTCATTGTGTTTTTAATAACTGAATTTATGGAATTTGTTATGCTAGTTTCAGCAAATGACACCACAATGACAGCTCACAAACTCAGCGATATTCGGTCTGTTTTTCCTCGCTGAAACTCAATTTATCTCGGGCTGCATTGTTGGCTTTATCTGTTTTTATGATTTTAAAATATATAAACCCTTGTTTACTTCATATATTTATTTGTTACACTCTATTGAAATTTAATAAAAAGTTGATGGAAGAACATGACATATAAAGACGAAACTCTAGCCATACATGCAGGCTATGAACCTGAAGCAACCACTAAAGCAGTAGCCGTTCCAATTTATCAGACCACCTCTTATGCTTTTGATAATACCCAACATGGTGCGGATCTATTTGACCTGAAAGTTCAGGGTAATATTTATACACGAATCATGAACCCAACGACCGCTGTGCTTGAGCAACGTCTAAGTGCGCTTGAAGGCGGTATTGGTGCTTTAGCATTGGCTTCGGGTATGTCTGCGATCACCTATTCTATCCAGACCATCGCAGAAGCGGGTGATAATATTGCATCGGTTTCAACACTCTATGGTGGAACATATAATTTATTTGCCCACACGTTGCCAAAACAAGGCATTGAAGTACGTTTCTTTGATTACCAAGATCCTGAAGCATTGCGCGGCTTGATTGATGAAAAAACCAAATTGGTTTTCGTTGAGTCGATTGGCAATCCGCTGGGTAATATTATTGACCTAGATGCCATTGCTAAAATCGCACATGAATATGGTGTACCCGTGATTGTGGATAATACTGTTGCAACACCTGCCCTACTGAAACCTTTTGAACATGGTGCAGATATCGTGGTGCATTCATTGACCAAGTATATTGGCGGTCATGGTAATTCGATTGGTGGCGCGATTGTCGATAGCGGTAAATTCCCTTGGGGCAAATATCCCGAGCGCTTCAAAGTCTTAAATACCCCAGATCCAAGTTATCATGGGGTGAACTATGTAGAAGCTTTAGGTGCTGCGGCATATATCGCCCGTGCACGTGTTGTTCCATTAAGAAATACAGGCGCAGCGATCAGCCCGCTCAGCGTATTCTTAATTTTACAAGGCTTAGAAACACTGAATTTGCGTATGGAACGCCATACTGAAAATGCACAAAAAGTTGCTGAATATTTACAGGCACACCCAAAAGTAAAATGGGTCAACTATGCGGGCTTAAAAGATCATCCACAACATGCTTTGGCACAAAAGTACGTCAAAGGTAAACCGTCTGCAATTCTGTCTTTTGGTGTTGAAGATGGTCGTGAAGGTGGCACCCGTTTTATCGATGCATTACAGCTGTTTACTCGCCTAGTGAATATTGGCGATGCAAAAAGTTTAGCCTGTCATCCAGCAACTACCACGCATCGTCAACTGAATGAAACAGAGTTAAAAGCAGCAGGCGTGAGTATTGATATGGTGCGTTTATCTGTGGGGATTGAACATATTGATGACTTGATTGCAGACTTAGAACAAGCACTCGCTCAAGTGTAATTTTCTTTTTGTGATCTTAAATTTTTCAAATAAAAAAGACCTGAATCATTCAGGTCTTTTTATTTATAAATTCAATTATTTACCTTGAACTTTTTGTTCAATCTCTTCAACACTGGTATGTCGCGCATCAAAACCTTTTGCCATATAAATGACTTGTTCTGAGATATTACGGGCATGGTCACCAATTCGCTCTAGTGAACGCAATACCCACATCACATTGATGACACGACTAATATGACGTGGATCTTCAATCATATAGGTCATCAGTGTCCGCGTCGCAGATTGATATTCACGGTCAATATCTGCATCGGCCAACAAAACTTTTAATGCCTGTTCTGCATCCACACGCGCAAAAGCATCTAAAGCATCATGAATCATGACACGCACTTGATTGCCAATGTGCCGTGTTTCCATATAGCCACGCGGAGACTCGCCCTCTTCACATAAAGTCTGTGCAATACGGGCAATTTTTGCAGCTTCATCACCAATACGTTCTAAATCGGTATTGGCTTTACTCATGGCAATCACCATACGTAAGTCGATTGCAGCTGGATGACGACGCGCCAAAATCAAAGTCAGTGCTTCATCAATTTCTCGTTCATAACGATTAACTGTATTGTCTTGGAATTGAACATCAATCGCCATATTGGCATTGGTATCCAATAACGCATGCACTGCATTTGCGACTTGTTGTTCTACCAAACCGCCCATGGTCATAAATTTGGTATTCACATCCTGTAAGTCCTCATTAAATTGAGAAGATATATGATGGTTTAATACAGGATTACTTGGGCTCAAGGTCAGATGCTCCACACGCAACAAAAACTATTTTTATGGGTTAATATTAAAGCATATTCATTATGAATGTTTTATGACAAGTATTTTTCTTTCAAATGAATTTCTCAATATCGCTCATTTCACTTCTGATCAAAGCAATTTAGAGTAAAGATACTACTACAATTTGCTGAATTTACATATGTAACTTTGCTGTGAGCATCCATTTATCGCAAATCCACGATGCTGTACTCAGGTTAATTTTTGCAGTTCTTAAATCAGACACATGACTCAGTTTCTTGCAAAAAGTAACGTTTCATTATCACAAAACTACAAAATATTTCATTTATTTAGCCTCGATTCAGCGACAATGGCATCGAACAAAATTGAGCTTCTTTTAAATGCTGGTCGAATGAAATTTCCTCGCAATATCCTTCATTTTCTCATTTCAGGCATACTCGTTATCTTGAGTTGCATGGTGGTTATCGCGTGTCAAAAACCCACAACCGACATTGTCAAAGAATCTAAAGAAGCGCCACAAAAAGAAAATCCTATTCCTGATTTAACCCAAATTTGCCAAAATCTCAAAAATGAGATGCTGGCAATCAACGCAAAAAGAACCACGCTTGCGATAGAACAAGTCAATCAAGATATTCGTATGTGTTTACCTTTGATGAAACCTGCGGAACAAATGGAATTGATGCATCAGTCGAAACGTATGTATCAACAATTTTTACAGATTGAGCGCACTTCAGAACAACAGCAAGCATTTGAAAACTATGCTTTAGATCAAGCTGCATATCCCACTATTCAACAGAGTAAATTTGAACAACTTAATCTACGTGACCAATATTTATTACGTCACAAAGGCCAAGCTTATATTGAGCTGAGCGAACAAACAGATGATAAAATTGTCTATCGAAGAAGCCCGCAATATTTAGCAAAAGTTTTCGCGCCGTATCTGACTGCACCTGAACAAGTTTTTATCGAAAATCTTGCAGATCAAAATACCCAACCGCTTTTTAAAAACCATAAACCCGATATTGATGCTGAAGAAATTGCAAAAAGAGCTAAGTTTTGGCAAGAATATCTACAAACTTATCCCACTAGCCCTTTTTTACATGATGCACAGTTCTTAAAAAATGCATATAGCAGTCTATTGTTTTTAGGCACTGAAGAAGCCCCTATTTCGATTACATTTGAAAATCAAACTGATATTGATGCAGCCAGCTGGTTGGTGATTGAACGCTTAGCAAAGTCCGATGATGGTGAGCTTTCAGCACAGGCCAAGAAGTTTGTTCATTTTTTAACAATGAGCAAAGAGCAAAGACAGCAAAAAATTCAAATTAGTGAAAAAGAACGCACTAAACTGGAAAATATCCCTCAATTATTGGCGCTGTCCCAGCTCAATCAATATCTAAATTTAAGCCCGATCGATTTTAAGCATGTTAAAAAAGATTGCTTTAGTGATGCGATTTGTTCTAACAGTTAGATGTTATTTAGCTCAATTTTTATTATCCTTGTGGTATTCAAAAATACACAACAACAGTCATACTATGAAAGCTTTAAAACAACATCTATCACTCACAACTCTCTGCCTGTGTACCCTATTCAGCGCTTGCCAAAAACACAAGAATAATCAAACAATTGAGACGACTAAAGCAGCATCTAAAGCAACTCAGACCAGTACAGCTGAAATATCAGCACTTCCACAAGACTGTAACGAGATAGATACAAGCATCAAAAAATTAGAAAAAACGGTCATCGTGGAAGATTTAAATGACCTCAATCAATTACTAAAAAAATGCCTCGCATCTGCCCCGTTAAAAACACGCTATCAATGGCAAGCAAAAATTGAAAACATTTATCAAAAACTCATCACCGATGCCTCGCCTGAAGTCTTTCAATATATGACCGATACACTTGCAGACGGTCAGTCTATGACAGCTCAACAAAAACAAGAACTGTATAAAAAGTTAAAACCACGTGAGAAATATTTAGTTGATCACGCAAAGGAATTATATTTAGCAAAATTTTATATCGGTGAAGGTGAATACACCTTTGTACAGCATCCACAATATGATCTGGATATTTTTGTACCCTATTTAGAAAAATCAGATCAGGTTTACTTTAAACAGATCCGTAAAGAGTATACAGGTGCCAACTATATTATGGACGCAGGGCTAGCAATTAGTTTTGATGAGGTGGCCAATCGATTGTTATATTGGGAAAAATTCAATAAAGATTACCCCAACAACCATTTTAAACCTCAAGTCATAGAGAACATTGAACAATACCGTAATGCACTTTTTCAAGGCGAGGATAACACCCGCACGCTCTGGTTCGATGACAATAAAATTGCAGATGAACAAGCAATCAAAGCGATTGAAAAAATTGCAAAAAGTAAAACTGCAAGTCGCACAGCTGCACAGAAATTTGTGAATTTAATCAATGCAAGTGAAACGCTTTGGCAACAAATGCCAAAACCATCTAGCCAGTATCCTGAAGATAACTCACCTGAGCAGCAAGAGATCCGGGTACAACGTGAAGCATTTGAACAAAAAATTAGAAAATCTGTCGAAGAAATTCTGGCTCAAAAAAATAATTGAAATTGATATCGGCATGCCAGCATATTTTCAATGAGAACATGCTAAGATTTGAATATCGCTTGACGGAGCGCGAGTAATTCCTCGCTGAGATTTAGTCAGTTTTGCATCTCCTTGCCAAAACTTAAACTAAAGTACCGTTGAACCTGATCAGGTTAAGACCTGCGTAGGAATCAAGCATCTAAAAACTGACAGCCCATAGTTTATCTATTTTTGTCGCAATAGCGCTTTATTCTGATGATGAGTTTAGCAGATAAAATAGACTAAATTTGCCACCGTTTTTGGTCGTGCTTGATTCGTTGATGTCATTCATAAGGATCATTGTAATGAACCAATTAACGAATCTATCCCCTGCTGATCAATTGGCTCAACACGAGCAAGAAGCCAAAGATCTGACTCGAATTTTACCCGCATCTAAAAAAGTTTATATCCAAGGTTCACGCCCAGATATTCAAGTACCGATGCGTGAAATTGAACTCACGGATACTCCGACTGGCCTTGGTGGTGAAAAAAATCCACCAATTATGGTCTATGATACTTCAGGTGTTTATACCGATCCCAACGTACACATTGATTTGAATAAAGGCTTACCCAATGTCCGTGAAACTTGGATTGAAGAACGTGCCGATACTGAGCATTTAGCCAGCTTAACCTCTAAATTTGGCCAAGAACGTCTGAAAGATATTCGTACTGCTGAAATCCGTTTTGCCCATATTCAAAAACCACGTCGTGCAAAAACAGGCAACAATGTCACACAAATGCATTATGCCAAACAAGGCATCATCACGCCTGAAATGGAATACATTGCGATTCGTGAAAATCAGCGCCAGCATGAAGGTGTCGATATGCGCCAGCATGCAGGGCAAAATTTTGGTGCACACAACCTCATGGAGATTACCCCTGAATTTGTGCGTAAAGAAGTCGCTGAAGGTCGTGCCATTATTCCAGCCAATATTAACCATCCTGAATGCGAACCCATGATCATTGGGCGTAATTTCTTGGTAAAAATCAATGCCAATATTGGCAACTCAGCTTTGGGTTCATCGATTGATGAAGAAGTGTCGAAAATGACTTGGGCAACCCGTTGGGGTGCTGACACCATCATGGACTTATCGACGGGTAAAAATATCCATGAAACCCGTGAATGGATTATCCGCAACTCACCAGTTCCAATTGGTACGGTACCAATTTATCAAGCACTTGAAAAAGTCGATGGTGTTGCTGAAGACCTGACATGGGAAATCTTTAAAGACACCCTGATTGAACAAGCGGAGCAAGGTGTCGATTATTTCACCATTCATGCTGGGGTCTTATTACGTTATGTGCCGATGACAGCCAATCGTTTAACGGGGATCGTATCACGCGGTGGTTCGATCATGGCGCAATGGTGTTTGGCACATCATGAAGAAAACTTCCTCTATACGCATTTTGATGAAATCTGCGAAATCATGAAAGCCTATGATGTATCTTTCAGCTTAGGCGACGGTTTACGTCCGGGCTGTATTCAGGATGCCAATGATGAAGCGCAATTTTCTGAATTACGCACTTTAGGTGAACTGACCCATCGTGCATGGAAACATGATGTTCAGGTCATGATCGAAGGACCAGGCCATGTTCCAATGCATATGGTCAAAGAAAATATGGACTTGCAACTTGAAGTTTGTCAGGAAGCACCTTTCTATACTCTTGGGCCCCTCACCACCGATATTGCTCCAGGCTATGATCATATTACCTCTGCGATTGGTGCAGCGATGATTGGTTGGTACGGCACTGCAATGTTGTGTTATGTAACCCCTAAAGAGCATTTGGGTCTGCCCAATAAGAAAGATGTTAAAGACGGGATTATCACCTATAAAATCGCAGCCCATGCGGCGGATTTAGCCAAAGGTCATCCGGGCGCACAAGTTCGTGACAATGCTTTATCTAAAGCACGCTTTGAGTTCCGTTGGGAAGATCAATTCAATCTCAGCTTAGATCCTGATACTGCAAGATCAATGCATGATGAAACCATGCCTAAAGAAGCACATAAGTCAGCACACTTCTGTTCAATGTGCGGACCTAAGTTCTGTTCGATGAAAATCACCCAAAACGTGCGAGATTATGCACAAAATCAACAAAATGCAGCCCACCCTGTAAATAGCGAAACGCTTATAGAAGATGGTCTCAAAACCATGAAATCCGTTTATCAGGAACAAGGGCAAAAGTTGTACCATAAAGTGTAAAGATTAAAAAAAACTTTTGTCTTTCACTATTTCTCAGTTAGGATGAAGTGAATATGTTTCATCCTAACTGTGCACATGAACATCATTCAGCAAGCAACCTACACCCATAATGATGTAGAAATACAATCTCGTGAATATGCCTTTAAAGGTTTTGTTCAAGTCGAAAAAGTGAGCTTGCGACACCGATTATTTAATCAAACTGAATATACCTCAGCCATTCAACGTGAATTAATTCGCCGTAAAGAAGCTGCTGGTGTACTGATTTATAATGATCAACAACAAAAATTTGCATTGATTGAACAGTTTCGTGTGGGGGCAATTGATGATGAAATTTCACCTTGGCAACTCGAAATCATTGCAGGCGTACTTGATGGAGATGAATCTCCAGAAAGTTGCATTCGACGGGAAAGCATCGAAGAATCTGGATGTGAATTAAACCAAATCAAACATCTGTTTAGCTTCTATCCATCTGCTGGTGCATGTGATGAAATCTTTCATCTCTATGTTGCGCAAGCCGCATTACCTGCTGAAGGTGGTGTGTTTGGTATGCCAGATGAAAGTGAAAATATCCAACTTCATATCATTGATTATTCAGATTTGAGTCTATTATTAAAAAGTAATCGTTTAAAAAATGCACCTGTGATTATGGCTTTGCAATGGCTACAACAGCACTTGCATGCATTTGAAGATGTCTAGGGGAAAGGCATGCAATCAGAGATATTGCCGCAAACAGATAAAGATAGAGTGATTATCCAAATCACAGATACACACCTGATGGATAAACCTGATGCAGAGTTTGTCGGGATTAATCCTGAAGAAAGCTTTCATGCCGTCATGGATGATATTCAGCAACGCTATAAAAATATCGATCTGATTTTACATACTGGTGATTTGGCTCAAGCTGCATTTCCAGAAACTTATGCGCGCTATTTAGAATATATGCAGCGTTTTGGTGTCGATTTTTATCAAATTCCGGGAAATCACGACAATATCAACTTGTTCCCGTTCCATTCGCCAGAACCTATTCCAGCAGTGATTGAGTTAGATCAATGGCGTATCATTTTGCTGAATAGTGCTGTGGGTGGACGTACTGATGGAAACATTCAAACGGAACAATTGGTCCATCTAAAACGGCTATTGGAACAATTGCGTGACAAATTTATCCTTATCGCCTGTCATCACAATCCTTTTGATATGCATTCCAAATGGCTCGATCAACATAAGCTCAAAAATGCCGATGAATTAAAAGCCGTACTCGAACCCTTTGATAACATCAAAGCCGTGTTACATGGTCATGTTCATCAAGAATCCTATAATGTATGGAATGGAATACAGTTTATTTCTACTCCTGCGACGTGTGTACAATTTAAACCCCTCAGCCAAGAGTTTTCATTTGATCCAATTGCGCCTGGTTACCGTTGCTTACATTTAAAAGCCAATGGTGAATTTGAGACCGCTGTACACCGCTTGGATCACTTCAAAGTTACAATTAATGAAGAAATTTCAGGTTACTAGCTTTTCATTTTGGTTTTTTTCTATTAAGTTATTCGTCCAACGAGATATGCAGAAAGTCGAATTCAGGGTTAGGTGACTTTCATCTTGGTAAAAAAATCTATATGATGACGCCCCCGATAGATTCATTCTGTTGGTAGTGATAAAAATACTTGCATATCACCATATTTTTTGCGTATAGATAATACGTATATGATGAGGAATGCCCTTTATGGCGAATGACAACCAAAATCAAGTCTTGGAAGAACAAACAGCAATTGCAGATGATAAGTCTGTAAAGCGAGTGCGTAAAACCAAGCCGAAGACCAATGAAAACGGTACTACAGCAAGTCTATTCGGTATCGAGCCTTATCAGCCAAAGAAAAATGAAGAATACATGTCTGAGGGGCAACTCGAACATTTTCGTAAAATTTTGCTGGCATGGAAAGCAGAATTGATGTCGGAAGTGGATCGCACCCTAAATACAATGCAAGATGAATCTTCTTCTTTACCTGATGTAAATGACCGTGCGACGCAAGAAGAAGAGTTTGCCATCGAATTACGTACCCGTGACCGTGAACGTAAACTTATTCGTAAAATAGAGCAATCTATTGAAGCGATTAAAAATGATGACTATGGTTTCTGTGAAACTTGCGGTATCGAAATTGGTTTACGCCGTTTAGAAGCACGACCAACTGCAACTTTATGTATCGACTGTAAAACCCTTGCAGAGATCAAAGAGAAGCAAAATAACGGTTAATACTGTGTCAAATTCCTCCCCAACCCTCTCTTTTCCAAAGGGAGGGAGGAAGAGTACTGCCTACAAAGGTCGGTTTGCACCCTCCCCCACAGGGCCATTACATTTTGGCTCCTTAGTAACCGCTGTCGCGAGTTATTGCGACGCTAAAGCTCATCATGGGCAATGGATCGTCCGCATCGAAGACACGGATATCCCTCGTATTTACCCTGATAGTGAACAGCATATTTTAAAGTGCCTAGATGCTTTTGGCTTCCAATCTGATGCTGAAATCATTTATCAACGACATCGCTTAGACATTTATCAATCTGTAATCGAACAACTCAAACAAAAACATTTCATTTATGCCTGTGAATGTACCCGTAAAATATTAGGCTCAAATCATATCTATGCTGGCACCTGCCGAGACAAACAGCTCGACTTTCAAGACCAAGCCATTCGTGTAAAAGTTTCTGATCAAAACATTTGTTTCAATGACCGCTTGCAAGGACAACATTGCGCGAACTTACAACGCGATTTGGGTGACTTTGTACTAAAGCGTCGTGATGGCATTATCAATTATCAACTGGCAGTCGTTGTCGATGATTATTTACAAGAAATCAGCCATGTCGTGCGTGGTGCGGATTTATTGGATAATACTGAACGTCAAATTTGGCTAGGACAGCTTTTGGGGTATCCCGCTCTTGAATATATGCACTTACCCCTCGCCATGAATCATTTGGGGCAAAAACTCTCTAAACAAAACCTTGCGCAAGCGCTTGATCTCAAACATGCACCTGAATTGCTGTTACAAGCGATTATAGCACTTGGACAAGCTCCAGTAGACCTAGATCAGCCAGATCTCATGTTGGCTCAAGCTGTCGCTCAATGGGATATTTCTCGCATTCCTCAAGGGACAACGCTACAATCCATTTATCAGTAATCCCTGATTAAGCAACAATACCAACATAAGAATACCAACATAAGAATACCAACATAAGAATACCAACATCATTCAGGATTGAGATGAACCTTTTAAAAAATCTAATAACGCTGAGTTTTCTCATGATCACAGGCCTCACCGAGGTCTATGCACAAATGGCAATTTTATGTATTTCCCCGATTTCTAAAACTGCTGTTGTTGATGAAATGAGTGGCGCACCACGTGAACAATGGGGTAAACCATTACCAACTTATTCAGTTCAAGTCGATCGCTCTGCAATCATCAAGGTCGATCACAAAACCCCAATCAAACTTAAACTTGCAAATACCTCTGGAAAACATCAGATCAAGATTTATGCCAATGATGTATTGGAAACTTCGTTTTATTATTCCCCAACAGCGATAGATGTATTAGGGCTGAGTGAGTCCGGTTATCAAACTTGGGATTGGGTAAAATTTAAAACCACCCAATCGGCATTAAAATATTGCAATACGCAAAATCCAAACTAAATCACCCATAAAAAAAGCCATTTGTGATCAAATGGCTTGTCTATTTAAGTTCAATAAAAAATTAAAAACTAGACTCTTCTCGCGCTGGATTGGCATCCTTGGTGGTTGCATCAATTTTGAGAATTAAACTGATCATCACCGCACACATAATTAAAGATGAACCACCATAACTAATAAATGGAAGCGTTAGCCCCTTGGTCGGCAACATGCCCATATTCATACCCGCATTCACCAAGATCTGTAATAAGAAAATAATACTGATCCCGTAAGCCAAGTAACCTGCGCGCAAATATTGATGATTGAGCGCACGCTGACCGATACGAATACAGCAAATCAACATCACAAATGAGAGCAGCAAAACGGTCGAAATACCAAAGAAACCGAATTCTTCACCTAAAATTGCCAACATAAAGTCAGTATGTGCTTCAGGCAAATAAGACATTTTTTGAATACTATGTCCTAAGCCTACCCCAAACCATTCACCACGACCAAAGGCCATCAAGGCATTCGACAATTGATAACCAGAGCCCAAAGGATCAGCCCAAGGGTTTGAGAATGACATTAAGCGTTCATAACGATATGGTTCAAACACGATTAAGGATACAAATGCCACCAGAATCGCACCAAATGCAAAGCCGAACTGGATCATGGGTGCACCAGCCAAGAAGAACACACCCAGCATCGAAACAGCAATCACCACTGTTGCCCCTAAGTCAGGCTCTGCAATAATTAGTCCGACCGTCAGCAACATCACCACACCTAGACGTACCAAGCCCTTAATATTATTACGGACCTCTTCAGCACGACGAACCACATAGTCTGCGGTAAATATGGCCATCATCACCTTGGCGACTTCGGTTGCCTGCAAGGTAAATCCACCTACACGAATCCAGCGTGTTGAACCATTGACTTCTGTACCCACCACCAAGACGGCGAGTAATAAAGCAATGGTGATCAACCACAATGGAAAGGTATTTTTAAACCAAAGGTTGAGTGAAACTCGATAGGTAATTGCCGCCGCAACAAAAGCCACCACGATCGAAATTGCATGACGAATCACATAGTGAAATTCGTTTTCATGCATTCGTTCGGCATAAGGCATTGAAGCCGAAGCCACCATCACCGTACCAATACACAACAATGAAATGACGCAAAATATCAGTACATTACGCGGTGTAATCTCTGCCGGCAATTTTGGCATCCAGCGATCATACACTTGGTGAATCTTACTTATAGTCGTCTGAGCTAACCCAGCCATACTTTATTTCCTTATGATTCTTTTTAGTTTAGAGCATTTACATATTCAACAAAGCGATGACCACGCTCAGGATAGCCTGTAAACATATCAAAGCTTGCACATGCAGGTGATAATAGCACTACATCTTGCGCATGCGTATGTTGTTGACAAAGTTCTACAGCTTGTTGCAAAGATGCTGCATGTAGCAGCGTTGTTGTCCCTGCAATGGCATTTTCAATGATTGAGCGATCTTCACCCATCAGTACCGCAACTTTGGCATATTTTTGCAGAGACTCACGTAGTGCAGTAAAGTCCTGCCCTTTGCCCTGACCACCCAAAATAATAGCAACCTGACCACCTTGGGCTTCAATTGCAGCACCTAAACCGTCCAATGCCGCCAAAGTTGCACCGATATTGGTGCCTTTAGAATCATTATAATAACGAACACCATTCACTTCTTTAACGAATTCGCAACGGTGCTCTAAACCTTTAAAGGTTTTTAAGGTTTCAAGCATTTTGTCCATTGGTAAACCAATCGCTTCACCCAAAGCTAAACATGCCAAAGCATTGGCAACATTATGCGTGCCTTGGATATACATCTCTGAACTTTTGAGTAGACGTTCACGACCTCGCGCTAACCAAATCGTACCGTTATCTTCTCTTAGGATACCGTATTGTTTTAAATCAGGTGCATTGAGCCCAAAGCTTTGCATCGGTGTGACATCTGGTACCAATGGGCGAGTTAATGAATCGTCACGGTTATATACGACTTTTTTCACACCTTGGAAAATACGATGTTTTGCCGCATGGTAACCTGCCATATCCCCATGACGGTCCAAGTGGTCTTCACTCATGTTCAAGACCACAGCCACTTCTGCATTTAAACTCGAGGTTGCTTCCAATTGAAAGCTGGAAAGTTCAAGGATATAAACATCTGGATCATCATGGGTTAAATCCAAAGCAGGACGCCCCAAGTTACCCCCTACTGCAACCTTAACCCCTGCATCTTGCGCCATTAAACCAATCAAAGTGGTCACGGTACTTTTTGCATTTGAACCAGTAATCGCCACAATCGGTTTATCTGTAGCACGGCAGAGAATTTGAATTTCACTGATGACGGGAATGCCTTTTGCAATCGCAGCTTGAATTGCTGGCAACTGAGGATCTAACCCCGGACTAATGACAATCTCTTCAGCTTGTAAAAGTAAATCTTGATCGAGTTGACCAAAGCTGGTTTGAACTGCTGCTGGAATTTGCTCATGTCCTGGTGGAACTTCACGAGAATCTGTGACTGCAACACGGTAGCCATTTTCATGAAGAAAATTTACGGCTGAAACGCCTGAAATTCCAAGCCCAGCCACAACTTTTAACCCACCACGTTGTATTAACATTTTTGCTCACCAGCATTAAGATTTTAAAACTTGCAAAATGTTAGCACTTTGGCGATTTGAAAGCTTTTTCTGTTTGCACTTTCTGGATATTTTTTTGTGTCAGTGCGTAAAAACAGCAGCAGATTATTTTAATAAATACAGCTGATTTCTTAAATAAAACCATTCGCGTTTTTATTCTATTCTCAATATCAATAAGCCGAATGTTGAGGATCAGCATTCGGCTTATTCATCGGGGCAGTTTACGACAGTTTGAATCTGATTAAAATGAATCGAGCAGTAAGGATAATAAATTACCCGCGCCATAACCCGCACCAAGTAACAGCGCAATCCAAATCCATCCGCCTAAAATGTTATACAACATGAATACAGGCATTTTCATATGCCCTGCACCCGCTGCAAAAGGAGCAAAAGAACGAACAAAAGGCACAAAACGGGCAACCAGAATGGTTTTTCCACCATGCTTTTCAAAATAATGGTTGGTCTTTTTAATATATTCAGGCTTAAACCAACGTGAATGCGCGTGGAAAAATTTAAAACCCAGCGCACGTCCCGTATAATAGTTCACCATATACCCCAAAATTGAAGCAATAATCAGCAACACACCCATATAGTGCAAATGCACAGATTCAGCGGTAGAACATAAAGCACCGACAGCGATCAATAAACTATCGCCAGGGAGAAAAAACATAAAGACTGAGCCAGTTTCTGCAAAAATGATTAGAAACAAAATGGCATAAATCCACAGCCCGTAATTTTCTAAAAAAGTGGGCAATAATTGTTCTAAATGCAATAAAAATTCAAGCAATACTCAACTCTCTTACAGAAGAATTCACGATATATTAGCCTAATTTAATCATGTATATATTAAAAGGCCTAAATAAATTAGGCTTTTTTGAATCAGGTTTGGTTTTTATTTATTTTAAAAAACCATTGGCTGCCAGAAATTCCATACTGAGTTTAGACTCAGCTTTTGGCTCAGCAGCTTTATCGCCAAGTAACAATCTTTCTATATAACGTGCCAATACATCGACTTCTAAATTCACTTGAGAACCCACTTTCCACGTTCCAATATTGGTCCGTTCAGCAGTATGTGGAATTAAATTTAAACTTAAGATATTTCCACGTAAATGATTGATGGTGAGGCTAATTCCATCTACAGTCACAGAACCTTTTTCAGCCAAATATTTAGCAATTTCAACAGGTGCAGTGACTTCGAAATACAGTGAGCGAGCATCTGAACGCACTACGGTGATTTCACCCACAGCATCGACATGTCCACTAACGATATGTCCACCGAAGCGTGTTGTTGGCAACATTGCTTTTTCTACATTGACCACTTGCCCCGCTTTCCAACTTGCTAAAGTCGAACGATTTAAGCTTTCACGGGACACATCAGCAGCGTACCAGTTTTCACCCCAATCGATCACAGTTAAACAAATCCCATTGGTTGCAATAGAGTCGCCCAAATGTACATCAGACATATCCAAGTCTGTCTGAATACGTAAGCGCACATCACCGCCTACATTTTGTAAACTTTCGACTTTACCCAAACTTTCAATGATACCTGTGAACATAATTCTACCTACTGCTGCAGTGAGAGGAACTGATGAAGTTCAATCGTGTTTATTTTGCATTTGCCCATATTTTAAAGGCAAAGGTGCATTCTTACCATAAGGCCAGTTGCGTACTTACACCTGATGTATCCACACCACCCAATTCTGCAAAATGATAGAGTTGACCCAACAGCTGACGCAATGGTGGTCCAGACTTAGCATGGGTATCGGTGATTACAATAAACTCAAGCACACGTGCGCGCTCAGACTGACGCTGTTTACTGACACGATAACGAGGCACATCCTGAGTCAATAAGGTGACTTTGCCACGTTTCAGATTGGCCGCCAATAAGTCTTTGGCCTCAATATTTCCATCGGTTGAGTAACTGGTGAGAATATAACGCGCATTAATCGTTTCCAACAAATTCTCATAAGCTTCTTGTGCATGCTTAGAAGAATTATAAGGACTTGGGCGTTCTTTACGCCATGCACGGTCAATCCCACTTTTAAAACCTTTGGTATCCGGTGTCGGTAAATCAACTTGATCCCACAGTGTTAGCGAGTTGAGTACATGATAATTACTACTATAGGCATGTTGGTTATACGGTGGATCTAGATAAGCCACATCGACTTCAAAACCACTCATTTGATTTGCCAAGTGCTGTGCATCTACACACCACACTTCTGCCATCGGTGTTTTCTGCTTATTTTGCCCGACTTCACTAAAGCGACTCGGTGTAAGCCACAATAACGACTCAATCCGTTCCAACGCAGTTTGGGTCTTACCGCCCCAACCATGATGGAAGCTTTTAAATACACCGCTGGTATTACTGACAAAACTTGCTGAATAGAGCAAAGGTGCCAATAAGGCACTCATTTCTACATCGTCAATTGCACCCTGTGCTTGCCAAGTGGCAATTTGCTGACGAATTGCATCTATACGCATCCCATTACGGCGTTTAAAAAATAAACGGTCTCGTGCGGGGTCATAAACTTCATCATTCCGCGGACAAAGGTTATGCGTAACCCATCCTTTCACTTCAGGTAAACGGTTTAAATAATCGATGGCTTTTTGATACCCACCCAATTCTTTAAATGCAGGTGCATCTGTGCATGCCAAAATGGCATGATTTAATGCATGGCTATACGGTTCCCAATCATTGGCAATCACCCGATAGCCATTTTGACGTGCTAAACGTGAAACCACCCCACTGCCTGCAAAAAAATCGGCAAAAATCGGGGCGCGTTTACCCTTAGGATTCAAAGTACCTGTGATTTCAAGCGCTTCAAGAATCAGATGCAACAAACGACGTTTGTTTCCCAGATAGGGAACCAACTGATGAAAAAGATATTCATCTGTTGTACGCGCAGCATGACGACGTTTATGGTAAACCGATGATGTTGACTCTGGATTCATACTGACTCTTGTGAAGGGATAAGTCTTAAGCGAATGTCATCACCAAACTGATGAACATCTTGTAACTTAAAACGTAATTGTTGTGCCATCGTTTCAAATTCGGCATTGAACATGGCACGTGCTGATTGTCCTAAAAAGGTTGGCGCAACATAACTGATTAATTCATCCACCAGTTTTTCCTGCAAAAATGCAGTGGATAATGTCGCACCTGCTTCAACCAACACATCGTAAATTTGGAAATCTTTTAAAGTCGTAAGCAAATCTTTTAAAGATTGTACTTCTAATTGTACCACGCCCAGCTTGGCAAGTTCTTGACGAAATGGTCCCATGACCATCACTGTTTCAGGCGCGCTAAGAATTTGAGCATTGAGTGGCAAACGCCCTTGTCGGTCTAAAATCACCCGCTTAGGCTGGACAATCGTTGCAATATCAATATCACCCAATGAACGCACATTTAATTGAGGGTCATCTGCCAAAATGGTATCGATCCCGGTAATCACTGCACCTGAAATAGCCCGCCAATGCTGAACATCTTGACGTGATTCAGCCCCAGTGATCCATTTAGACTCACCAGACGCCATTGCTGTACGGCCATCTAAACTTGACGCAACCTTTAACCGCACATAAGGCACACCCGTTGCCATTGCTTTTAAAAAGCCTTGATTGAGTTGAGCCGCTTGTTGCTCACAAACCCCTGTTTCAACCTCAATCCCTGCCTGGCGTAAAATATCCACGCCTTTTCCCGCCACCAAAGGATTTGGATCAGCACATGCAATAACAACTTTGCTGACACCCGCTTCAACCAAGCCTTTAGCACAAGGTGGTGTACGGCCATAATGCGCACAAGGTTCCAAAGTGACATACGCGGTTGCGCCCTTGGCAGACTCGCCTGCTTGACGCATGGCAAAAACTTCGGCGTGTGGCTGACCAGCTCTAGGATGAAAACCCTCTCCCACCCATTGCCCATCTTTTACAATGACACAACCGACGTTCGGGTTTGGTCGTGTGGAATATTGTCCAAGCTTCGCGAGCTCAATTGCTTTCTGCATCCAAACCTGATCTATGTTGACATAATCTTCGGGTTTAGAATTTGAATCAAACTCAGACATAAAATTCCTAATCAATAACGTTCAAAAATAAAATTAGTGGTCTTGCCCACGATCTTGCATTTGTTCAATTTGATGACGAAACGCATCAATATCTTGAAAATCTTGATACACCGACGCAAAACGCACATAAGCCACATGATCCAATGCAAACAAAGATTTCATGACAATTTCACCAATGGTGCGTGAACGTACATCACGTTCACCGAGGCGGCGAATTTGCAATTGAATATCACTAATGACGGTTTCAATCTGTTCTTGAGTCACGGGTCTTTTTTGTAAAGCGTGCATTAAAGAACGTCGTAATTTTGCTTCGTCAAACGGTTCATTTTTACCATCTGACTTGGTCACGCGTGGCATGACCACTTCATAACTTTCAAATGTCGTAAAACGTTCGCCACAACTGATACATTCACGACGTCGACGAATCTGGCTACCTTCAGCGGCCAAACGAGAGTCGATTACTTTACTATCTGCAGCGTTGCAAAATGGACAATGCATAGTGGTTTTATTGAACAAAATTCATGATTTCATCTAGTGTAGCAAAAAAACCTGATTTTGTTGAGCCTTTCGCAAGATATGGAAAAAAAACAGCCCTTACGGACTGTTTTATACTATATATAGTTATTATTCTAATTAGATTGATTATTCGATACGTTCGCCATGTTGGCTTAAATCAAGACCCATACGTTCATCATCAGATTCAACACGGATCCCAATCACCACATCGATAATTTTAAGTAGGATAAAGGTCACAACTGCTGAGTATGCGATTGTTGCTAACACACCTTCAACTTGTACCCATAATTGATGCATAACATCTGTCGGTGCTTTGTCGCCCATAATGAATGAGCTGGCAAATACTGCTGTTAAAATCGCACCAACAATACCACCTACACCATGTAAACCAAATGCATCCAATGAGTCATCTGCTTTAAGGATACGTTTAAGACCAGAGATCCCCCAGAAGCACACTACACCACCGATTAAGCCCATGATCAACGCACCGCTTACTGTCACAAAACCTGCCGCTGGCGTAATCACAACCAGACCAGCAACTGCACCCGATGCTGCACCCAATACTGAACCTTTACCACGAACAATTTTTTCAACCACTAACCAAGCAATTGCTGCCGCTGCGGCTGCGATTTGAGTTGTGACCAAAGCATACGCTGCTGAACCATTGGCACCTAAAGCAGAACCACCATTGAAACCAAACCAACCGACCCATACCAAGCTTGCACCCAATACAGTTAAAGTTAAGTTATGTGGTGCCATAGATTCTTTGCCTAAGCCCATACGTTTACCCAGTAAATACGCAGCAACTAGACCAGCAACACCCGAGTTAATATGAACAACAGTACCACCAGCAAAATCAAGCGCGCCATCATTCATTAACCAGCCACCACCCCATACCCAGTGTGCAATCGGTGCATAAACAATAATGACCCAAATCGTAATAAATGTGATCCAAGCACTGAATTTCATACGATCAGCCACAGAACCACTGATAATGGCAACGGTAATAATCGCAAAAGTCATTTGGAAAATAACGAAAAGAATTTCTGGAATTGTGCCACTCAGCGCATCTGTTGTAATTCCAGATAACATGATTTTATCGAAACCACCAATAAAAGCGTTACCAGAACCAAATGCAAGTGAATAACCAATGACCACCCATACGATGCTGACCACTGCTGCGGCAGTAAAGCTTTGCGCCATGGTGGCAAGCACATTTTTCTTACGAACCATACCGCCGTAGAATAATGCTAAACCGGGAATTGTCATCAGTAATACAAGTGCTGTAGATACAAGAATCCACGCTGTATCACCTGTATTTAAAGTTGGTTTTTCTGCCTCTGCTGGAGCAGCTGCGGCAGTCACCGTTTCAGGCGCAACGGTTGCCGATGTATCGGCGACTGTTGCAGTCACATCACTTGCCGTTGCAACAGCTGTAGATGCAGGCTCAGCTACGTTTTCTTCTGCCCACGCAACTGATCCGCCAAGAAGTGCGCCAGACAGGCTGAGCGCTAATAGCATTTTTTTCATTCGTATCCCCCAACCTAATTTTGTGAGTTATGTATTGATATACATAACCAGCAATCTTCGTGCCAAATTAAACAGCGTCTGGACCTGTTTCACCTGTACGAATACGAATTACTTGCTCTAAATTAGTCACGAAAATTTTTCCATCACCAATTTTGCCAGTGCTAGCAACGCGTGTAATAGATTCAATCACTGAATCTACCATGTCATCACTGATTGCGATTTCGATTTTCACTTTAGGCAGAAAATCAACAACATACTCAGCGCCACGATAAAGTTCAGTATGCCCCTTTTGACGACCAAAACCTTTAACTTCAGTTACGGTAATCCCTTGAACGCCTATATCAGACAGTGCTTCACGCACGTCATCTAATTTAAACGGTTTTACAATTGCAGTTACGAGCTTCATATTGTTTTCCTTCGGCTTATTTCACCAGTAAGGTTTTATGTTCAATTTTCATGCCAATCTTATTAATGGTTGGGGTGATTAATTCAATCAACATGCATTGCCTTTATAACCTATTGTATATACTTAGGTGAAGTTGCAACTTTAAAAAACACATAATATTGCGTGTTTTTTTAGATTTCACTGCTAAATTATAGGAGACATCATGCTTTAAGCATCGGATAAAAAATTACTTAAATAAAATGAATACGCGATGTTACACTAGGCAAAGAACATTACTCATTTGGATTCCTCATGATTGAAACATTATTACAAGCAATTTTAGAACAGGTCGATCAGCCTAAAAAAGACATAGAACATAATTTACGCGCCTTACTTAATGAAGCCATTTCTAAAATGGATATCGTTTCAAAAGACGAAATTGAACGCCAAAAGACTGCACTAAATAATGCCAATTTACGCTTGACCGATTTACAAGAACAGGTCAAAGCACTTGAGATACTGATGCAGGATAAAAAGTAAACTAAATTTGCACATTATTGGTGCAAAAAATATAATAATGATTAAAAATAAAGCACAAGTGGAAAACAACAATGTCTTTAGCAAAAATTTATACCCGAGGCTTGCTCGGGCTACATGCACCTTTAATTGAAGTTGAGGTCCATGTTAGTGCAGGGCTTCCTTCTTTAACAATTGTTGGCTTAGCTGAAGCTGCAGTTCGTGAAAGTAAAGATCGCGTTCGATCTGCCATCATTAACAGTGGTTATCAATTCCCAAGCAAACGCTTAACCATCAATCTCGCACCTGCGGATCTGCCCAAAGATGGCTCTCGTTTAGATCTGCCCATTGCACTTGGTATCTTGATTGCCACAGGGCAACTTCCCGAAAATGTCACAGATCATTTTGAGTTTATTGGTGAGTTGGCACTGGATGGGCACTTAAGGCCCAGCACAGGAACATTAACCATTGCGATGGCATGTCAAATGGCCAAGCATCAATTGATGTTGCCACAGGAAAATGCCGCAGAAGCAGCGCAATTGCCTGAGTTTCAGGTGTTTGCTGCACAGCACTTAAAACAAGTCTGTGAGCATTTCTTAAACCTACAAAAAATTGATGTAACTGTTCGGCAAAAAGTACAGCAAAACAATGCCTACAAATTTGATTTGGCAGATGTCAAAGGACAATTACGCCCGCGGCGCGCTTTAGAAATTTCAGCAGCAGGTGGACACTCTCTTTTATTTAAAGGCCCACCAGGTACAGGTAAAACCCTGTTAGCTTCTCGCTTACCGAGTATTTTGCCAGCCTTAAATCCACAAGAAAATCTTGAAGTTGCCAGCATTTATTCAATTGCCAAGACTAAACACCATTTTGGACAGCGCCCATTTCGCGCCCCGCACCATACCGCGTCTGCAATCGCTCTTGTCGGTGGCGGTTCAAATCCAAAACCTGGAGAGATTACGCTGGCGCACCTAGGTGTACTATTTTTAGATGAATTGCCTGAGTTTGACAAAAAAGTGCTCGAAGTTTTAAGGCAACCACTTGAATCTAAAGAAATCGTTATTTCTAGAGCATCACGCCAAATTACATTTCCTGCAAACTTTCAATTGATTGCAGCAATGAACCCCTGCCCTTGTGGTTATGCATTTAACCAAGACAGTCGCTGCCAATGTTCTGCCGAAGCAATTAAACGGTATCAAAACCGAATTTCAGGTCCATTATTGGATCGTATTGATCTCCATATCGATGTGCCACCATTAAAAACACAAGAATTACAGGATCAAACACCTGTCGAAGATTCAGCAACAGTACGGGAACGGGTAATTGATGCGTGTGACTTTCAAATCCAAAGACAAGGGCATTTAAATCACAGCTTATCGCCAAAAGACTTAGAAAAATATGTGATTTTAGATGAAACATCCAAGCAAATGCTCGAAATGGCACAACAACGTTTGAATTTATCTGCGCGGGCGTATCATCGTATTTTACGTGTTTCAAGGACCATTGCAGATTTAGCTCAAAGTGAGCAAATCCAAAGTACCCATTTAACCGAAGCCTTGTCATATCGGGGAACTCAATCTTAGAATCCAAGCTATGACGTATAGAAGATAAATAACATGCTAAATTTAACCTTACGCAACGAACATGCAGACGACATTGAAAATATTTTCAATCTCACTCAACTGGCTTTTCTAAATGCAGCGCATACCGACCATACTGAACACTTGATCGTCAATGCACTCAGGGATGCAAATCAATTAACCATTTCCATTGTTGCTGAATTGGATGAACAGATTATTGGGCATGTGGCAATTTCACCTGTTGAAATTTCTTCTGGTGCACAACATTGGTATGGTTTAGGTCCAATTTCAGTTGCACCAGAATATCAACACCAAGGTGTTGGTAAAGCTTTAATCCAACACGCATTACAGCAGTTACAACAATTCAATGCCGCAGGATGTGTTGTGCTTGGAGATCCTGCCTATTATTCCAAATTTGGCTTTCAACCACATGAAAGTTTGATCCTTGAAGGTGTGCCTGCTGAATATTTTCAAGCCCTTAGCTTTGACCAAAGCATTCCACAAGGAACGGTAAAATATCATCCAGCATTTGAAGTGAAAGCCTAATTTGATTTCAAAATCGCAAAAAATAAAGGTGACTCAAGGTCACCTTTATGTATTTTAATTTGCGCTTAGAACGCTTTAGTTAAAGTAAACACAGCGCCTGTTTCAACACCACGTTTCGCAGAATTAGTGAATCCATCAGTATCAATATTGGTTCCCACTGCTGCAAGTTCCGCAGTTACTCCTGGAATAGATTTAACTGCATAATTCACCCCGACTTTCCAGTCGACATAATTGTCGTTACCATCAGCTAATGCTTTTTTATCCATTGTGGTATAGCCAACATTTGCAAGCCCACCAAAACCAGTATCACCAAATGGAGCTGAATAGCCAACGTTAAAATTCCAACTGTTCCCACCGACTGCTGCCCAGTCATTGGTATAGTTCACATTGGTCAATAAACTACTGCCTTTAACCAAGACATCTGCAAATATTAATTTTGCATAAAACTCAGTCCAGTTAAACTTACTGGTTGCACTTGGATAATTATATTCAACAACACCAACATCCAAAGTTGGTTTAAAGGTCGGAGATAACGCCAATGCTGTTGTATAACCAATAGATGGGTCTAATTCTAAATGTGGATCTGCCTCACCAAAATTTACATTTGAACCCCAAAGACCCGCATATAAACCTGAACTATGCGATAAGGTAAAACCCGCTTGTACTGCTGGGTCGTTATAAGTTTGAGTCATACCGCGGAAACGATAGTCACTCGTTACGGCAGCACTACCTGAAAAGCTTAAACCTAATTTTGACAGTGCGTTGTCTTCCGCCATTGCCATTGTTGCTGTAGACGATAGAACTGCCAATGTTAGTGCTTTAGTTGAGAATTTCATCTTAAGTGCTCCCCCATCATACGATGTTTATTTGTTATGCTAAAATTTGATGAACTCACTAAGCAATTAGCAATTGCCATGCCAAGATTAAATTCAAGCTTTTTATAAAATTTATAAATATACAGTAATCTATTTATAATCAATATTTTAAAATTAAAATATTGTGGATAATTTTTTTTATTCTTCAGTTGTTGAACATATACTATTTCAAGCATCACTTGATGGAACTGATTCATACTGACCTACTTTAAGCATGGTTTTAATGCAAAGTAGTATGAAAAATCTAAGCGTAAATTTTCTATAACGTGCTTTATTGTTATCATAAAAAGCGTATAAATATTGCTTTACGCTTTTCATGTAAGATGATTTTAGTGGTGCATATTGTTCTTTTGCTCAAAAAAAGCACACATTTTAAAAAATGCCTAAAAAAAGTGCATGCCCAATCTTCGGTCATACACTTCGATAAAATAGGTAAGTAAAATAACTCACTCATATTCATCTTAAAAACTATAAGTCAAACCAAATACCAAATTGTCCTTATAATCTTCACCTAAACGGTCTTTACCACCAATTACATAGTCTAATGAAGCTGAAACACCTGTATTAGCAATGACTTTACTGAGCCCCAAGCGCATTTCACTTAACGCAAAATCCTGTTCTGTCTGCACAATACTGTCATCATGATGACTGTTATATAGAGATGCACCAATAGCCGTGTTGAAAATAAAATCTTGAGCCAAAGCATGACGATACGCGATGCTTAGATAAACATCACCCGCATTGGCAGAGGATGCATCGGCTAACATCACTGAAGCACCTGCGGTTAAATTTTTATAACTCAGCTCAGCGGATAGATCTGTATAGGTGGTTTTACGATGATCTGCTTGATCAGCATAAACAGTACCGCCTTTATGATAAACATATGCAGTGGTTTTTAAGTTATAGCTCCAATTTTGCGCAATTTCTTGAGCATAAGCTAAATAAAAATTATTTTCAAAACCATGATCTTGCGTATCATCTGCAGGGTTGTAGCTCAGTGTAGAACCCCAATACCCCACCGTGATGCCACTTTTATGTGCATAACTTAAACCGCCTTGCACAGCGACATCATCATTTTCAACTCCACCTCGATAAATGTACTTGGATACCAGTCCCACATTTCCAGAGATCGTACCATTTTCAACCAAGACATTTGCTTCTTCAGCAAATGCCGGGCACGACGCGATACAAATAGGCATTGCCCATAACAGTTTAGAAATAAGTGAGTTCATGATGACAAACGGGTGGGCGTATAAATAAAGGCGAATTTTACTGTGTTTTTAAATTTTTGGTAAAAAACATGGACATAAATTCAGCATATTTTTCAACTTATTTCATATTTCACATAAAATCAGTATTTTAACAATTCTTTAGAACTTTTTTTCATAAGAAAAGAAATTAATATTGTGTAAAACATTACAGAAATGTAATATTTTTAAGCAAAAGAGATTCCCTTTTTATAGATTAAATATACAATTCATCCACAATCTGTTCTGAATTCGATCAGTCAGTGCAATCTATTCTCGTTCACGAGGCAATTCATGTTGAATGCTCCAAAACTTACTTTAGCTGTATTAATTAACGCGGTTCTAATATCCCCTACATTTGCTAGCGAACAAAGTGATGCAAAAGGGTTCGTTGAAGATGCCAAAGGTTCTGTATTGTTTCGTACAGGTTATATTCTTCGTGATAAAAAACATGGTATTAACGATCAAAGCTCATTTGCACAAACTGCAATTGTTGACTTAGATTCTGGCTTCACTCAAGGTATCGTCGGTTTCGGTGTTGGTGTAGTTGGCGATGGTTCTTTTAAAATCGGTCCAAACAACCATGCTGGCAATAATATGATTGCACTCAAAAATAATGGTGCAAGAGACGCAAATGGACGAGTTGATCCATATGATCATTGGGCACGTGGTGGCGCAAACGTAAAAGCTCGTTTCTCAAATACGACTGTACGTTATGGTACACAAGTGCTCGACTTACCTGTACTTGCAAGTAATACAACACGTCTTGTTCCTGAATATTTTACAGGTACGTTATTAACCAGCCATGAAATTAAAAATTTAGAACTTGTTGCTGGTAAATTCACCAAAGACCAAATGTCTGATCAGATCAAGACTGATGGTAATAAATTAGATGATGCGATTGTTTGGGGCGCTAAATACAAATTTGATGACCAGCTTAGCGCGTCTTATTACGGTTTAGATTCTAAAAATGCGTTAGAACGTCATTATATCAATGCAAATTATAAATACCCATTGGCAAATCAAAGTTCTTTAACTTTTGATTTCAGTGGTTATCACACCAAGTTTGATAAAAATGCCAATACCTATTCTGCAACAGGCCCTGTTGATGCGGATTATGCAAATACAGGTAAAGCAGGCGTAGAAAAAACCAATAATATCTGGGCATTGTCTTCTACTTATAATCAAGGTCCGCACACTGTTATGTTGGCTTACCAACAAAATACAGGTGATGTGGGTTATGACTATGGTCAAAATGCTGACGGTTTCCAAAGTATTTATCTACCAAACTCTTATATGTCTGATTTTATTGGTAACCATGAAAAATCAGCTCAAGTTCAATATAACCTAGACTTTAGCAATTATGGTGTTGCTGGCTTAAATTGGACCACAGCATTTGTTTATGGTTGGGATATTAAAGTCCGTAATGTAACTGATGATGCACAAGAACGTGAATTCTTTAATCAGGTGAAATACACCATGCAAAGTGGTTTTGCAAAAGATGCGAGCTTACGTCTACGTCACTCTTACTACCGTGCAAGTGAAGCGTATAATCCTGTCTATATTGGTGATACCAATGAATGGCGTATTTTCTTAGATATTCCTGTGAAATTTTTCTAATTTAGAATAAATCCACAGAAACAAAAAAACCTGCATTGAATCATGCAGGTTTTTTTATGGGTTTGAATATTTTTCAATATTCAAACCACGTTTTAATCCGGCTTATTTTGCAGCTTCGATTGCTTTTAAGACTTCAGCTTTTGCAACTTCTGAACTTTCCCAACCTGTCAATTTAACCCATTTACCAGGCTCTAAGTCTTTGTAATGTGCAAAGAAATGTTCAATTTGATTCAATAATAAAGCAGGAAGATCTGAATATTCTTTCACATCTTTATAAAGCGGAGTCAATTTATCATGTGGAACTGCGATCAGTTTCGCATCGATACCACCATCATCTTCCATGTTTAATTTACCAACAGGACGACAACGAATCACTGAACCATGTACCAATGGGTGTGGAGTTACAACCAATACGTCTAATGGGTCACCATCTTCAGACAATGTATTTGGTACATAACCATAGTTCGCTGGGTAGAACATCGCTGTACCCATGAAACGATCTACAAATAAAGCATCTGAATCTTTATCTACTTCATATTTAATCGGTGCAGCATTTGCTGGGATTTCGATAATTACGTAGATGTCATTTGGTGCATCTTTACCAGCAGGAATATTGCTATAGCTCATAGGATACTCTTTCAAGTGAGGTCTTATTTAAAATCTTGTCGATTATAACGCTAAATTGCGCAAACAGATGCGGATTATACATTTTGCATCATCAAAATGAATGAATTTCATCGAAAACTGTTTAGACGATTCGAATAACCAATAACAATAAAATAATTGGGCAAGCTAAGGACAAAGCCCAAATAATGGTACGTAGCGCTGAAATATTCGCCAGATAGCAAATTCCATAAATAATGCGTAACACAATATAGGCGATACCTAACATCATAATCAGATGTTGTGATACCACCATATACTCTGCCATTAAAATCGCAGCAATAAATAAAGGTAAGCTCTCAAAACTATTCTGTTGTACTGCATTGGCACGTGCAGCCAAACCTGTGGTTTTGGCTAAAAATTCACGGGGATTCTGATTATCAGCAGCTTTAAAACCACCAGACGCTTTTGCAATAATGGTAAAAACATAAGGAAGTAAACAGGCAATTAGAATTAAATATATGATGCCATCTATCCCAGACATGATTTTTTCTCATGAAGTGTTAATGCGAGTTATCATAGCATGGCATGAACAGAATATTTTTTGTTAAATGCAGAGTTTTGCAAAATTGTGTAGTGAGGACAATAACGTGCAACCAGATCAAAATGAATTGTTTGAGGTTTTAGAAAAGCAGCGCCATCAACAAGCGGAGATTGATCGTATTCTTAAAATTGTATTGCCAATTTTGGCTTTTCTCTTGTGCGTGATTTGTGCAAATTACAATTGGCAATCCACCTTGGGAACGCTCATTGTTTTGGTGGTGGCTTTTTTTGCCGTCGGCATAAAGCGTATGAATCTATACTTTTGGTTAGCTGCTATTGTCGTATACTGTTTAATCGATATTTATTTTAGCTATGGCAGTATTCATCCTTCTGCGCTAGGGCGTCAAATGGGCACTATGCTAACCTTTACAGCAATTGTTGGCTTAAGCCGCCCCTATATTGATGGTTGGTATATTCGTTCTCACAAAAAATAAATGTTGAAATCACCGCATAAAGCGATCGATTACTTTACATCGAAGATAAAAAAGCGCCACTATTGGCGCTTTTTTATCTTTAATTTTTCAATTATTTACGTAAATCTTTACGTAGGATTTTACCTACATTTGATTTTGGTAAATCATCCATAAACTCAACATAACGCGGACGTTTATAACCCGTTAAGTTTTCTTTTGCATATTCAAGAACTTCTTCAGTGGTTAAAGATGGATCTTTTTTCACTACAAATAGTTTTGGCACTTCACCAGATTTTTCATCAGGCACACCAATTGCAGCCACTTCAAGCACTTTAGGATGTTGCGCAATCACTTCTTCAATTTCAGAAGGATAGACATTGAAGCCAGATACTAAAATCATGTCTTTCTTACGATCGACAATTTTGAAATAACCACGGGTATCCATGATCCCAATATCACCTGTACGGAAATAACCGTCCGCTGTCATGACTTTTGCAGTTTCATCTGGACGATTCCAATAGCCTTTCATGACTTGAGGACCACGAATCGAGATTTCACCCTGCTCGCCTTGTGATAAATGATTGCCATCATCATCTAAGATCGCAACATCCGTCAGTGGTAAAGGAATACCAATTGTGCCACTAAACTCAGTCGTTGCAGGTGGGTTTGCAGTTGCGACTGGAGAAGTTTCAGATAAACCATAACCTTCAATAATGATGGTTCCTGTAACTTTTTTCCATTCTTCAGCAGTTGACGGTAACACGGCCATACCACCGCCCATCGCCATTTTTAACTTACTGAAGTCGAGCTGTCTAAATTCTTCATTATGCACCAGCGCATTAAACAAGGTATTTACCGCAGGGAAGAAACCTGGTTGGTATTTACGTAATTCTTTAATCACTGCAGGTAAATCACGTGGATTTGGAATCAGAATATTTGCTTGACCTTTATACATACCATACATCGCACAAACCATAAATGCGAAGATGTGATAAAGCGGTAAAGCACAGAAGATACGATCATCTTTAGCGCCATCACCTTGGCCAAATTTACTTTGGAAAATACCGTCACATTGCAACAAGTTTGCAACTAAGTTACGGTGGGTAAGTTCCGCTCCTTTTGAAACACCCGTAGTACCGCCTGTGTACTGAAGTACAGCAGTATCACTGAGTGTCATGGTTGGACGTTTATAATTGCTTGGACTTACTTTTGCCAATGCAGCATTAAACTTAGTATGTCCTGGAATATTCCAATCCGGAATTTGTTTACGCACTTTACGTAAAACAAAATTTACCAAAGTACCTTTTAAGGTACCTAACATATCGCCAACCGAAGCAATGACAACATGTTTTACTGGTGTTTTACCAATAATCGCTTGATAAACAGTCGCAAAGTTTTCAACAATGACCAACGCTTCAGCGCCTGAATCATTAAGTTGGTGTTCTAATTCACGTGCTGTATAAAGTGGATTCACATTCACAAGTACCAAACCTGCACGGAGTACACCTAAAGCGACAACGGGATACTGAAGGACGTTAGGCATCATCACTGCAACACGTGAACCTTTTGCCAAACCTAAACTTTGCAAATAGGTTGCAAATTTACGGCTTGCCAATTCAAGATCACTGAATGACATCACTTTATCCATGAAGATAAAGGCATCACGTGAACCAAATTTTTGGAAATTACGCTCAAAAATATCAATAAGAGAGCTATTTTCCTGTGGCAATTCTACTGTTTCTGGAATCCCAGTTTTTTGATATTCAGCGAACCAAACTTTTTCCATAATGCCATAATCTCCAATCAGTAATCCTTAGTTTTAAACTGTTTTTCTCAATATTGAACATAATTTTTTGGCTTCTTTGTGCTCAATATTGCATCCATTTTCACGAACACTTTGCATATATAACGTATTTCAATCCAAGGATGCTAGTTTTATCTTTGAATCAACAGTTTATTTGCTTTTTGATATCCGCGCGGTAACAACTGACCTTTTGATGCGCGTTTACCGATATATTTCTGTAAATCTTCCCCTTTTAATTTTAATTGTTGCTGCCCTGCAAGCACTTGTATTACTTCATCTAAATTCAAAGTTAACATAAACTGAACAGACTCATTAGTTTCAAGTTGTATCAACTTATTTCCTTTACCTTTATTGAGCGTTGGCAAGTCAGATAATTCAATTAAAAGTAGGCGTCCTGCTGAGCTGAGTATAGCCAAATGAGTATGGTTTTCAACGACTTCGATTGGCATTGCTGTCGCATTTTCAGCAACAGTCAGGAATGTTTTACCTGCTTTGGCATTGGTATCCAATTGTTTAGCTTGCGATTTAAAGCCATAACCTTTTGAACTTACAGCAACTATTTCTTTTTCTTCATCTTCAATCAGGACTTGCATAAAGCCCACACCATTGGCTGGAGAAAGTTTTGAACTCAACGGTTCTCCTAAACCACGCGCCGATGGCAAACTATTGATGGCCAAAGCATAACTTCGTCCAGTTTCATCTAAAATATATACTTTCTGATTCGACTTACCTTGTGCTGAACTTAAGTACTGGTCACCGGCACGGAAATTTAATTTTTCAACATCAATATCATGACCTTTGGCTGCACGAGCCCAACCCGCCTCAGAAAGGATCACCGTTACCGCTTCAGCAGGCATTAAATCTTGTTCACTAATGGCCTGTGATTCTTCACGTTGCACAACCGGTGAACGACGATCATCACCAAACTTCTTCGCATCATCTTTAAGTTCTTCGATAATCAAAGATTTTAATGACTCTGGATTTGCAAGTTGTTCACGAATCACTGCTGCTCTGGCCTCAAGTTCTTCTTGCTCACGGCGCATTTCCATTTCTTCAAGTTTTGCCAAATGGCGTAACTTAAGCTCTAAAATTGCTTCTGCCTGAACTTCATCAATATTGAAACGCATCATCAACACGGGTTTAGGTTGATCTTCTTCACGAATAATTTTGATCACTTCATCAATGTTCAAATACGCAATGATCAAACCACCAAGAATATGTAGGCGCTTTTCAATTTTATTCAGATGATATTGCAGACGACGTGTGACAGTACTCTTACGAATTTCAATCCATTCTAATAAAATGCGACGGATTGATTTGACTTGTGGACGACCATCAGCACCGATCATGTTCATATTGACACGATAGCTCGACTCTAAATCGGTTGTCGCAAACAAATGACTCATGACTGCATCGGCATCGATACGATTTGAACGTAATACAATCACCAAACGTGTTGGGTTTTTATGGTCTGATTCATCACGTAAGTCACTGACCAATGGCAGTTTTTTGGCTTGCATTTGATCTGCAATTTGCGTGATGACTTTCGAGCCAGAAACTTGATATGGCAGCTCAGTGATGATAATTTCATTTTTTTCAATGGTATATACTGCACGGGTACGATAGCTACCACGTCCAGTCATTTGAATTTTTAATAATTCATCACGTGGTGTAATAATTTCTGCTTTGGTCGGTAAGTCGGGTGCAGGAATATATTCTGCAATTTTTTCATCTGTTAAGTTTGGATTACGGATTAAAGCAATCGTACCTTTAACCACTTCACGTAAATTGTGTGGCGGAATATCCGTTGCCATTCCCACTGCAATACCAGTGGTACCATTGAGTAAAATATTTGGTACACGCGCTGGTAAATTGACTGGCTCTTTCATTGAACCATCAAAGTTATCTTGCCAATCACAGGTCCCTTGACCTAATTCAGAAAGTAACAAATCACTATAAGGAGAAAGTTTAGCTTCGGTATAACGCATGGCTGCGAATGATTTAGGATCATCAGGCGAACCCCAGTTCCCTTGCCCTTCAATAAATGGGTAACGATAACTAAATGGCTGTGCCATCAACACCATGGCCTCATAACAGGCTGAGTCACCATGCGGATGGTATTTACCCAATACATCACCGACTGTACGTGCAGACTTTTTCGGCTTACCGCTTGGTTTTAATCCCAATTCGCTCATCGCATAAACGATACGGCGTTGTACAGGTTTTAAACCATCACTAATGTGTGGCAATGCACGATCCATAATCACGTACATGGCATAGTTGAGGTAAGCTTGTTCAGTAAATTCTGCTACGGAACGATTTTCTGTCGCATGATGCGCAAGGCTTGTCATAACAACCTTTTATCCTAAATAAGTGCGTTCTAAATAAATGTTTTGTATCTACGTTCTTATGCTAAGTCGCAGGGTCTGACTACACAAGTGCAAGTGTACCCTACAACGACAAATTGCGTCTTAAGATCTTTCTAATGACGTAAAATTATCCATTTTTTAAGAAATGAGCAACTTTTATTTCAAATCTAAAATATTAAAAGTCAAATACACAACAATTCTTGTCAAAACAAAATGCTCTTATAGATAAAATAGAAAGACCTCGATTTGATAAGAATTGAGGTCTTGATTTATAAATATAAAAAACAAAGGATTATTTAATTTCCACACTCAATTTATCTGATAATTTTTTATAAAAATCAGCCCTGTTTCTTGGATTCTTTAATTCTTTGCAAGTTTCTTCTAATGCTGTAATTGCTTCTTGTTTAGTAAATTCACCATCCTCAATGAATGGTTGAAGCTTCTTATCGTAAATATATTTTAATTCATTATATTCCTCACATTGCGCACAAGAAACAAGGGAGTCATCCCCTTTTCCACCTGGATTTTCATCTTTATAACTATACTGTTTATTGATATCTTGAA